>JAIPDU010000081.1 GCA_021737525.1 Desulfohalobiaceae bacterium
CCTTCGGATTCGTAGTCCGACGCTCTGTCCAACTGAGCTACTGGCGCGCAAATAAAATATGTATAGTCTCCACAGAGCTATGTCAAGCTCCAGTATCTACACATTTCGCGTCAAGCGCGTTGTGTGTAAATGTGTATAACTATAGCTCCTCCAGCCATTCTCGGCAGATGCGCCACACCGTCTCCGCACCGGTGGTGAAGCGATGGTCCGCTTCCGGGATCATTCGCAGACGGCTGCTTGGGGAGGCCGCCCTATGGATGGCCTCGGCCTCCTCCGGGGGGACCATCTCGTCCCTCTCGCCGTGAACCACGAGAAGCGGTCTGGGAGGTATACGCGCGGCGCAGGCCTCGACGTCGTGCTCACCCAGGTCATCCAGAAATTCCCGCCTCATCCGGAGGCTGTCCCCTTCCCCGGCGATCGTAATCATCCCTCCGGACTGTTCCCGCACAAAGCCCTGGAAAAGGTTGTAGGGGTGGGCTGGCGTGGCCCAGGCGCAGACAGCCTCGAAGCGGCTGTCCCGGGCGGCTTGGCAGAGCAGGGTGGTGCCGCCGAAGCTGCGGCCCATGCCCACCAAGTGTTTCGCTCCCGCGTTCATGCACCAGTCAGCGGCGCATTTCAGATCGTCCATCTGGCCGGAAAGGGTTGTTTCCGCGAAGGAGCCTTCGCTCTCGCCGTTTCCGGAAAAGTCGAACAGGAGCACTCCCAGGCCGGGAAGAGCCAAGTACTCCGCCATCTCCAGGGCCCTGCCCCCGCCCTCCTTGCTACCGGTAAAGCCGTGGCAGATCACCAGGACTGTCTTCACCTCGCTGCAGGCGTAGAAGAGGCCCGCCAGGCGCTCGCCCCGGCTGTTGACGAAGGAGACGTTTTGCCAGGCGTGATCGCGCTTTGTCGACTCCGGCTGCTGCATGGCTGAACCCAGTTGAAAGTTAAAAGTCAAAAGTTGGAAGGTAAAAGGTGAAAAGAAAAAGCCCACGGAACACACGGAATAACATGGAAAAAACTATCCGCGAAGGCGAATCAAGGGAGATGCGCGCTTTCCTCATTGCTCATTGCTTCAGCAATCACGGTTCCTCGATACCGTAGCGCTTGAGTTTTTTGTGCAGTGTGGCCCGGGTGATGCCCAGGATGCGGGCGGCTTCGCTCTTGTTCCCTCCGGTTTGTCGCAGGGTGCTGCCGATGGCCTCCTTTTCCACTTCTTCCAGGTTGCGGCCTCCGGCCACAACCGTTTCTTCCTCCTCGTCCTCATCCTGCTGGCCCAGGGATAAGGGGAGCTCGCGCGGGGTGATGTACTCCCCGGAGGAGAGGATCACGGCCCGCTCCACCACGTTCTCCAGCTCTCTAACGTTGCCCGGCCAGTCGTACTTGACCAACAGGTCCATGGCCTGGGGAGTGAACCCCTTGATCTCCTTGCGGTTCTTGTCCGCGTATTCCTGCAGGAAGTGCTGGGCCAGGACTGGGACATCGCCTTCTCGCTCACTCAGGGTAGGCACGTCCAGGCGGAAGACGTTTAGCCGGTGGTAGAGGTCCTCCCGGAAGGCCCCCTCCTCCACAACCCTGTTAAGGTCCCGGTTGGTCGCGGCGATGATCCGCACGTCCACATACAGGGTGCGATCACCGCCCACGCGCTCGATCTCCCGCTCCTGGATCACCCGCAGGAGCTTGGCCTGCATGGCCATGGGGATTTCGGTGATCTCGTCCAGGAAGATGCTCCCGGTGTGGGCCTGCATGAACTTGCCCTCGCGCCTGCGCTCCGCTCCGGTGAAGGCCCCCTTTTCGTGGCCGAAGAGCTCGGACTCCAGCAGAGAATCCTTGAGCGCGGCGCAGTTCACCGTGACCAGGGGGCCCCGGCTTCGTTCGCTTCCCGCGTGGATGGCCTTGGCCACGAGCTCCTTGCCGGTGCCGCTGGGGCCGGTGACGAGCACAGTGGCCTCGGTGGGCGCGACAGTGGCAACCATGTCCATGAGGTCCTGCATGGCCCGGCTCTTGCCTATTATGGGAAAGTCGCGCGCACCGGCGGGCAGGCGCTGCCGCAGGGAGGCGTTCTCCGAGGCCAGCCGGACGTGGTCCAGGGCCCGCTGCAGGGTGTGCTGGAGCACGTCGAAGTCCAGGGGCTTGGTCAGGTAGTCGTACGCCCCGGACTTGAGCGCTTCAACCGCGTTGTCCACCGAGGAGTAGGCGGTCATGATGAGCACCGGGATGGCCGGGTTGTGCCCCTTGATTTCCTGCATGGCCTCGATGCCGTTCATTCCGGCCATGCGCACGTCCATGAGCACCAGGTCGTAGGCCGAGGCCCGGATCTTTTCCAGGGCCAGGCCGCCGTCGTCCGCTGTGTCGATATGGTAGCCCCACCCCCCGAGCAGGGTGGAGAGCATCTGCAGGTGGCTGGAATCGTCATCCACGATGAGTAGTTGCGCCGTCATGGCTCGCTCCTTGTTCCTTCAGGGGAAGGCTCAGTATGAAGACAGCCCCGCCTTCGGGGCGGTTTTCCGCGTGTATGGCGCCCCCGTGGGCCTCCACGATCTTGCGGGCGATAGCCAGGCCCAGGCCGGTGCCCGATCCCTTGCTGGTGAAGTAGGGGTTGAACACGGTGTTCAGATTCTCCTCCGGGATGCCGGGGCCGCTGTCCCGCACCTCGATGCGCGCCTCGTGCTCCCCCTCCGCGAGGACCTCTACCTCCAGCACGCCCTTGGGGGACATGGCCTGAACCGCGTTGAGGAAGAGGTTGAGAAAGACCTGGCCGAAGCGGTCCGGATCCAGGGAAACCCGCAAATCCTCCGGCCCCGGGTGCAACCGGGTCTGGATGTCCTTTTTGACCAGATCCTGTTCGATGAGCTCCAGGGAGCGCCGGATCAGGTCACCCAGCTGCGTGGGCCTGGGCTGGATGCTCGCCGGACGGGAGAATTCCAGGAGCTCGGTGACCACGTGGTTCAGCCGGTCCACCTCGCGGATCAAGGTCTGCGCGGCCTGCTCCTCGGAGGATCCCTCGGGGAAGCGGGAGCGGAAGTAGACCGCGTACCCCTTGATCGAGCTCAGGGGATTGCGGATCTCGTGGGCCACGCCTGAGGCAAGGTGCCCGATTGCGGCCAGCTTCTCCTGCTCCCTCAGCCTGGCCTGCAGGTCCTTGATCCGGGAGAGGTCCCGCATGAGCAGCACCTTGCCCACGCGGACCCCGTCTCGGGTGCTCGCGCTGGAGCCGCTCAGGCTCACCGGAAGGCTCGCGCCGTCTCGCTCCAGGATCGTCTCGCGTTCGGGGATCATATCCTCTGTCTCCAGCGCCTTCAATACGTCCCGAAGCGGCGCGGGAAGATCCCCTTCCGCTTGCGGGCCTGTTCCGGAGTCCTCGAGTCCGAGGATTCCGCCTGCGGCCCGATTGACCAGGACCACACTGTCCTCGGCGTCCAGGATGAGCACGCCCAGGGGGAGGCTGGAGACCACGACCGAGGATACGGCCTCTTCATTGCGCAGCAGACGCCGCGTGACCTTGACCCGATGGGCCCAGAACAGGGCCAGAAGGCAGGCCAGGCCGACCACGAGCAGGGCCCCGGATATGATCAGGGTCCTGCGTATGTCCTGCTGCTTGGCCCGGAAGTAGGGAGTGCTGTCCAGGCCGAGGAAGATGAAGTGCTCCTTGCTCCAGAAATCCGGGTCTCCGAAGAACCGGGCGCATCTCTGCGGATCCGTGGCCCCCGCGGGCGGGTCCCGTTCAGGTCTGGGGCAGCCCGGCATCCCGCCCCGGCCCCGCCTCTGGCCCCATCCGCGGGCAGGGCCCTTCCCGCCGGAGACATTTCCCCCATAGGGGGAAAAGGTGCTGTACACCACAAAGACCTCGCCGTATTCCGGCAGGTTGAGCAGGCGCCTCTTGGTCTCGGGCCCGGGATCCAGCTCTTTTAGCATCTCTTGGGACAGAAAGCGCTGCCCGCTCCGGGATTTCTTGCTGTGGGAGAGGATGCGCCCCCGGGAGTCGGTGACTGCAATGAAGGAAATGTCCGACTGGGCAGCGGTTTCCTCGATAAGGGTCTGCAGCCGGGTACGGGAGCCCAGGCCGCCCCGCAGCCCGGTCCTGGTTCCGGCCTCGAAGGAGCGGATGAGGGCGGTGCCTTTTTCCGCAAGGATGCGGGAAGTCACGGCCTGCTCCCGGCTTACGCTCATCCAGGCCAGGGCGAGGACCAGGCCGCAGATGACCGCGCCGCCGGCAATCGCGATCCAGGCGGGGGAGTTCTTTTGACTCAATTTAGGGAATGACATATCATATTCTTTAGACTAGGTGTATTATGAAAATACGCTGGGAACAAGCGATTTGTATAGAAAGTGTACACTTTGGGGCTCATGCGCCGGGCTTGGGATATCCTATTCAATAAGTGTTCCGAAAATATTTGCGGATGGGAAGGGCCCTGGCCCGGGCAGGAAACACTGGCACGGAAATTGAAAGGATTAAGTGCCCTGCAGGATACTATTTTTCCGGAACCGCAAAAAAACGAAAGCCTGGAGGAAGCCTCCAGCCGGGATGGAAGACATCGACAACAAACAAGGAAAAGGCAAAGGAGATGGATCATGCGGGTAAAGGTCAAGGGCATGTCCTGTCAGCACTGTGTGAATTCCGTGACCAAGGCCCTCCAGCAATTGGACGGGGTCAAGAACGTGGAAGTGAGTCTGGATCAGGGCGAGGCCCGTTACGAGGAGGACAAGCCGGTGGACCGGGAGACGGTGCGCAAGGCGGTCCAGGACGCGGGGTACGACGTGGGCGAATTCGAGGATTCTTGATCCGGTGACTCGTGACTTGTGACGAGTGAAGAGGGACGAGCGGTGAGCTCAAAGCAATGTGCAAGGAGTGAAGAGGAAGAAGGAGGAGCTTGCCCGCGAATAGCGCGAATAATCGCGAATGAATAGAATTCTATGCTCCGCTCATCGCGGAGCATAGAGGCTCTTCGCCATGGGCATCGCTTCTCTGTTCATATGCCGGAGAAGAGCGCAACAGGTTTCGCTTTTCATTCAGCACTCAGCGCCCATATCTTTCAACTTGTAATCGAGAGGAGAGAATCATGAAAAAGGTAAGACAATTTGTGGCCATTGCCCTCGGATTGGCCCTGATGCTGACCGCGGGCGCGGCAATGGCTCAGAAGGACCGGGGCATGCACGGTATGCAGCAGGGACAGGGAATGCAGCAGGGATACGGGTACGGTCAGGGCTACGGCCAGATGAACCCGGAAATGATGCAGCAGATGCGGGATATTCAGGCCCAGTACGCGGACAAGATGTATGATCTGCGCTCCCAGCTTTTCGCCAAGCAGCAGGAGCTTTCCGCTGCCATGGCCGGAGAGCAGGTCAACGCCGATCGGGTCAGGTCCCTGGTGGACGAGATCAACAACCTGCGCGGCGAGCTCTTTTCCGCCCGGACGGAAATGCAGATTGAGATGCGGCAGAAGGGGATCATGTCCTCCTATGGGGGGTATGGCATGGGTCCCGGAATGATGGGTCCCGGAATGATGGGCCCCGGAATGATGCATGGAGGCGGTTACGGCATGGGTCCCGGCATGATGGGACCGGGAATGATGCACGGTCGCGGTATGGGACCTGGCATGATGCGCGGCATGGGGCCGGGCATGATGTACGGCTGCCCCTACCAGCAGAACTACTAGATCCGGGTGTTGATGTCTGGAGCGCGAACCGGCACAATGGCGTGCGGTTCGCGCTTTTTTTTGACAGGGCGCCCCCAATCTTCCAATTAAGGTGAGTTATGACTTCCGATGAAGCTGCCGGAACCAATCAGCGGGAGAAAACCAAGCGGACCTTCCGCATCAAGGGGATGCACTGCGCCGCCTGCTCCAGCCGGGTGGAAAAGGCGGTCTCCGGCCTGACCGGCGTCAGGGAGGCGTCGGTGAACCTGGCCTCGGAGAAGATGAGCGTGGACTATGACCCGCAGAGCCTGGATGAGGAGGAGATCGCCAGCACCGTGAGCCAGGCGGGATACGAGGCCGAACAGGAGCCCGAAGAGGATTCCCGGGAGGTCCGCGTGGATCTGGCTATCAAGGGCATGCACTGTGCCTCTTGCTCCAGCCGCGTGGAGCGGGCCCTGTCCGGCCTGGACGGGGTGCGCGAGGCCAGCGTGAACCTGGCCTCGGAGAGGGCGCGGGTCGAGTACGATCCCTCGCAGATGGACTCTGCCACCCTGATCCAGACCGTGGGCCGGGCAGGGTACGAGGCGTACGTGCTGGAGAGCGAGGCCCAGGAAGGCGCGGCCCCCGACGTGCAGGACCGCGAGATGCAGGAGCGGGTGGCGGACCTCAAACGCCGCCTCTATCTCTATCTGTTCCTGGCCGTGCCCCTGTTCGTGCTGTCCATGGGCGAGATGCTGGGTATGCCCCTGCCCCGGGCGCTGGCCCCGGAGACCTCGCCCCTGGCCTTCGGCGGGGTGCAGTTCCTGCTCACCGCGCCCATCATCTGGCTGGGCCGGTTCTTCTACACCCAGGGCATGCCCCCGCTCTTCCGCATGGCTCCGAACATGGACACCCTGATCGCCGTGGGCACGGGCGCGGCCTTTCTCTACAGCACCTGGAACCTGGGCGAGATCATTGCGGGCCACTTTCCCGTGGAGCGGGCCGGGGACCTCTATTTCGACTCCGCGGCAATCATCATCGTGCTCATTACTCTTGGCCGCTACTTCGAGAACCGCTCCAAGGCCCGGACCACGGACGCCGTGCGGCAGCTGATGCAGCTTCGGCCGGAAACCGCCACCCTCGTCCGCGACGGGGAAGAGGTAACAGTTCCCGTGGCGGAGATCGCTCCCGGGGATCTGATTCAAGTGCGGCCCGGAGAGCGGATTCCCGTGGACGGCAGCGTATCCGAGGGCAACAGCAGCATCGACGAATCCATGCTCACCGGGGAAAGCCTGCCGGTTTCCAAGGCTGCCGGGGACTGGGTCTACGGCGGGACTTACAATCAGCACGGCGCCTTCCGTCTGCGGGCGGAGAAAGTGGGGGGAGAGACCGCCCTCTCCCGCATCATCCGCCTAGTCCAGGAAGCCCAGGGCTCCAAGGCCCCCATCGCCAACCTTGCGGACCGGGTGAGCCTCTACTTCGTGCCCGCTGTGATCGGGATCGCCTTTTTGGCCGGCTCGGCCTGGCTCCTGCTGGCCGGGGCGGAGTTCTCCTTCTCCCTGCGCATCTTCGTGGCGGTCATGGTCATCGCCTGCC
>JAIPDU010000082.1 GCA_021737525.1 Desulfohalobiaceae bacterium
TTTTTTTTCGGCTCGGGCCAGAAAATGTGTCCCGAGCCCCTTTTTCGTGTTGTCAAGGGGGCTCATATCTGGTAAAAGGCATCAAACTTATTTTGTCTAGGGGGAAAGATTGATGCAAAACAATGAGGAATCCATGAACGAGACTTTTAACGACGCGGCGGGATTCGAGGATTTCGAGTCTGCTCTGGAAAGCTACCTCCAGAAGGACTTCGCCGACCTGGAAGAAGGCGGCCTGGTCAAGGGCAAGGTGGTTCGTATCGGCCCGGAAGTGGTCCTGGTCGACGTGAGCTTCAAGTCCGAAGGCCAGATCCCGGTGGAGGAGTTCCAGGACAGCGAAGGGAATCTCACCGTGTCCGAGGGCGACGAGGTCGATGTCTTTGTCGTGCACAAGGACGACCAGGAAGGGGTCATCGCCCTGTCCCACAGGCGCGCCAAGCGGATGCGCGTTCTGGACGAGCTGGAGGAGTTCCAGCGGAACGAGGAGAACGTGCCCGGCCGCATCGTCAAGCGGATCAAGGGCGGATACACCGTGGAGATCAAGGGCATCGAGGCCTTCCTCCCCGGATCCCACGTGGACCTGCGGCCCGTTCCGGACATGGACGCCCTGGTGGGCCAGGACTTCGACTTCCGCATCCTCAAGATCAACCGCAAGAGGACCAACGTCATCGTCTCCCGCAGGGTCATCCTGGAGGAGGAACGGGAGCAGAAGCGCCAAGAGCTGATGCAGACCTTGGAGGAGGGCCAGGTGGTCCCGGGCAAGGTCAAGAATATTACCGACTACGGGGTTTTCATCGATCTGGGCGGACTGGACGGTCTGCTCCACATCACGGACATGTCCTGGAGGCGGATCAAGCATCCCAAGGAGATGGTCCAGATGGGGGACAACCTGGAGCTGAAGGTGCTCTCCTTCGACCGGGAGTCGCAGAAGGTCTCTCTGGGCCTGAAGCAGCTGGTCCCCAATCCGTGGGAGAACATCCACGAGAAGTACCCCGAGGGGCAGAAGGTCACCGGCCGGGTAACCAATATCATGGACTACGGCGCCTTTGTCGAGCTCGAGCCCGGCGTGGAGGGGCTGGTGCACATCTCCGAGATGTCCTGGACCCGGAAGCTGAAGCACCCCTCCCAGATGGTCAAGAACGGGGACGACGTGGACGTGATCATCCTCGGAGTTGACGCGGAGAAAAAGCGTATCTCCCTGGGGATGAAGCAGGTCCGGCCCAACCCCTGGGACATCGTGGAGGAGAAGTACCCCGAGGGGACCGTGCTGGAGGCGCCGATCAAGAACATTACCGACTTCGGCCTGTTCATCGGGATCGAGGACGGAATCGACGGGCTGATCCACGTCTCGGACCTTTCCTGGACCAAGAAGGTCCATCATCCGGAGGAGGTCTACCAGGTGGAGGACATGGTGCGGGCCAAGGTGCTCACCGTGGACCGGGAGAACGAGAAGTTCACCCTGGGTGTGAAGCAGCTCCACGAGGATCCTTGGACGCGCATTCCGGAAAGGTATCCCGAGGGCACGGCAGTGACCGGCAAGGTCACCAACATCACCGACTTCGGCCTCTTTGTGGAGGTGGAGGAAGGGATCGAGGGCCTGGTGCACCAGTCCGAGATCACCAGGGAGAAAGGGGACAAGAACCCCACGGAATACTACGAGGTGGGCCAGGAGGTCACGGCCAAGGTCATCCGGGTCAGCGCGGAGGAGCGCAAGCTGGGCCTGTCCGTGAAGCAGCACGCGGAAGACGAGGAAAGGCGCGGCAACCAGAATCAGCAGAAGTCCTCCGATGCCACCGGCAACAACCTGGGCGATCTGATCAAGCAGAAGCTGGAAGATGCCGAGTAGTGTGAAATTCAGTCAGAGACATCCCTTCCTTTTCGGATTGTTTCTGCTTTTCGCGGCCGTGGTCCTCTTCATGGGGGCCATGGCCGTTTTTCGTATCTGGCCCGGAGCGGGCTTGTTTCCGGGCGGGCCCAAGCTGGGCCTGGTGCGCGTGCAGGGGACCATCGAGAGCCCCCGCGCGGTTGTGGACTGGGTGCATAAGCTGCAGCGCGACAGCCGGGTGAAAGGGATCCTGGTCCGGATCAATTCCCCCGGCGGGCTGGTCGCTCCGTCCCAGGAGATCCACTCCGCGGTGGCGCAAGTGGACAAGCCCGTGGTCGTATCCATGGGACAGGTCGCGGCGTCCGGTGGATACTACGTGGCCTGCGGGGCGGATCGCATCGTGGCCAATCCGGGCACGATCACCGGAAGCATCGGGGTCAAGGCGAACGTGCCCAATGTCCGTGAGCTGATGAAGAGCCTGGGCATCCGGCAGCAGACCATTGTCAGCGGCGAATTCAAGGACGCGGGCTCGCCGACCAGGCCGCTCACGGACAAGGAGCGGCGCTATTTCCAGAACCTCGTGGACAATCTCTTTGGCCAGTTCGTGGACGCCGTAGCTGAAGGACGAAAAATGGAGCCGGAGAAGGTGCGCAAGCTGGCGGACGGACGGGCCTTCACCGGCGTCCAGGCCAAGGAGAAAGGGCTGGTGGATGCCTTGGGCGGCCGGTCCAGGGCGAAGTCGGTCTTGAAGGAGATGTGCGGGATCAGCCAAGCGGTGACCCTTGTGGAGGGACCGGAGCGCAAGCGTTCCCTGCTCCGGGCTCTGCTGGACTGGTTCGGCCTGGAGCTGGGGAATGGCGTGAGCCGGGATAGCGGCTGGATCGTTCGCTACTGACGGCTCCCCGGAGCCCGAAGGGCGGGCTGGCCCGCAGGGGATTCAACAAGGCCGGGAGGAGAAAGCGATGGAGACGATCCTGACTCTGGTACAGAACATGGCCCACAGCACGCCCGCTGGTTTTGTCGGCGTCTGCGGCATTTTCATCTTTATGGCGCTGATGCTCGGAGGGGGCGTCTACCGGGTGAAGCAGGCCCTGGAGAAAGAGGAGCGGCACTGATCGGATCTCGGAAGTCGGATGTCGGAAGTCGGATGTCGGAGATCGGATGTCGGATTTCGGATGTCGGATTTCGGATGTCGGAGGTCGGAAGTCGGAGATCGGAGGTCGGAAGTTGGAGATCGGACCCGCTGATTGACTGACTTACCGATATACCGACGCACCGACTCACCGACCCGCTGATCAACCGACTAACTGAACCGGGAGCGGCGGGCTCTCATTCAGAGCGCTCCGAATCCTTCAGGATTTCCTGCTCCCTGGCCTGTTTTTTCCGGTCCGCGAGCTCGACAACAGGGGTGAAGCCCTCTCTGAGGTAGAGGGTGTGGTAATAGCTCCCGTATTCCCCGTCTTCATGCAGCCGGAAATTGAACGGGGTGATGATGACCTCGTTCTCGATCCCTTCCTCGGCCAGCACCTGGCTGATGCGTTCCTGCATTTCCAGGCCCCAGAGATAGCCCTCGTCGTTGTAACGGTCCAGATCGTTGCTTATGGCGTGATCCGCCAAGTGGCAGACGAGGTGGACCTCGTCGTTTTCCAGGGGGTCGCGGGCCACTTCGGAATGGATGAAAACCTCCAGGACACGGTTGTCGAGGCTGGCGATTTGTCGGGCTACATTGCCCAGTCGTTTGAGGCTCTGGCTGGTCCTGGATCGTCGACTCATGCAAAAGGTCCCCGCAGTGGGTTTGTTGTTCCTTGCCAGCGGATCAAAAGGATTGATCCTCGTTTCCTTCCCGCTGGTTGAGCTCGGCCTGTTCCTGAAGGGCTTGTTCGATGCTGTCCACCATGTCCCCCGAGTCGGCGGATCCCACTTCGTGCAGCGAGATCTGCAGGTTCACCGCCCTCTGGATAATGGGGTGATTGATATTGAAGTATTCCCTCCAGCAGGCGATGGCTTGGTCCACGCGTCCCTGCTTGGCCAGGGCGAGGCCGAGGTAGAGATTGGTGAAGTTGTCCTGCTGCCGTTCCCGGAGAATGGTGCGGAACTCGCGGACGCTGGCCTCGAGATCCTCCAGACGGAGATAGCAGTAGGCCAGTTTCTGCCTGGCCTGCAGGTTGTCCTGGCTCTTGTCCAGGTGACGGCTCAGGATCTCCGCGGCGCGGGTGAAGTCCCCGTCCCGGATATGGGTGTCCGCTTCCCTGGAGGAGGGGTCGAATCCGGTGCTTTCGCCCCAGTAGTCCTCTTTTCGGAAGCGATTGAGCATGCCGAAGAGGAAATCCCGGCGCGAATATTTCTGTCTGCGGATAGTGGAGCTCATGGTTCTTTTCTGTTCCGCTATTGGCGTTTTGCGGCAAGCGGGTCCCGCTGGGGGAGAGGAAGGTCCGCCGCGAACTAGGGATTATAGAACAGGAGGCGGGCCGTGGCAAGAGGGGTTGCATTGCAGGGATGCTGTGTTATTCAGATCCCTTGTTCATAGCGACGCTTTCCGTGGTTTGAGCGCGGAAAGCGATTCTGCGAGAGGAGGAGATTATGATCCAGAAGCTCTTGGTAGCCAACAGGGGTGAGATCGCGGTCCGGATCATCCGCTCGGCCAAGGAGCTGGGCATCCAGACCGTGTCCGTGTACGAGGAGACAGACAAGGATGCCCTGCATATCATCCTCGCGGATGAAGCGGTGTGCATCGGGGCCGGTCCCAGGAAGGACTACCTGAATATCGACCATATCATTCAGGCCGCCCAGGAGACGGGAGCCGACGCGGTGCATCCCGGGTACGGGTTCCTGGCTGAAAATCCCGATCTGCCCCGCCAATGCGAGGAGGCCGGGCTGACCTTCGTCGGCCCCTCGGCGCAGACGATCATCGATATGGGGAGCAAGGTGATCTCCAGGAAGAAGATGATCGAGGCCGGCATTCCGGTGATCCCGGGGTCCGGAATCCTGGACGAGGGCGAGGCCGGCGAGGCCCAGGCCCTGGATTTCGTGGCCAAAAACGATTTCCCGGTTATGATCAAGGCGGTGGCCGGAGGCGGAGGCCGGGGCATCCGCATGGCCAAGAACAGGGACGAGCTGCTCAAGGGGCTGCGCGCGGCCCGTTCCGAGGCCCGGACCACATTCGGCAATCCGGACATCTATCTGGAGAAGGCGATCACCAAGCCCCGCCACGTGGAGGTCCAGGTCCTGGCGGACAACCAGGGCACGGTGATCCATCTGGGCACGCGGAACTGCTCCATCCAGCGGCGGCACCAGAAGATGATCGAGATCGCCCCTGCCGGGCTGCCGGATTCCGTGGCCGAGGAGATATGCGAAACAGCGGTCCAGGCGGCGCGGGCCACGAAATACGTGAGCGCGGGCACGGTGGAGTTCTTGATCGACGAGCGGGGCAACTACTTCTTTCTGGAGATCAATACCCGGATCCAGGTGGAGCACACCGTCACGGAGATGATCACCGGAGTGGATATCGTCCGGGAGCAGCTGCTCATCGACTCGGGAAAACCGCTCTCCGTCTCCCAGAACGAGATCCGGTTCCGGGGGCACGCCATCGAGCTGCGCATCAACGCCGAGGATCCCAAGAACCAGTTCATGGCCAGCCCCGGTCTGATCCAGGTCTACCAGTCCCCGGGAGGACACGGCATCCGGCTGGACGGCGCGGTGTACCAGGGGTACGAGATCCCGCGCTATTACGACTCCATGCTGGTCAAGATGACGGTCTACGGCTTCACCTGGGAGGAAGCGGTGGACCGGGTGCGCCGCGCCCTGGACGGCTTCATCATTGTGGGTGTCACCACCACCATCCCCTTCTACAGGCGGATCATGGACGACCCGGACTTCATTGCCCACCGTTTCGACACCTCCTATCTGGATACGCATCCCCATCTTTTGAACTACAAGGAGGATGTGCCCGAGCTGGAGCGCCTGGCCCGTTTTGTGGCCCAGATCAACGCCCTGGGGCACAACCCCTTCACCGAGGCCTCCTAACCGGAGACAAGGAGAGGCATGCACGGCATCGAGGTCCTGGTTGTGGACGACGACAGGCGCTCCCTGGACAAGCTGGAGCGGCTCCTGACCCAGGAGGGGTACGGGGTGAGCGCCTGCCTGAGCGAGGAAGAGGCGAAGAACCGGCTGGGGGAGAAGGATTTCGATCTGGTCCTGGTCGATGTGGGGCACCGCAATATCGACGAGCTGGCCGTTCTGGACCGGGTCAAGGAGGTCTCGCCCAACACGGAAGTGATCATCCTCACCGCCGCGCCCACGGTGCAGACCGCGGTGGAGGCCATGAAGAAAGGGGCCTTCCACTACCTCTCCAAGCCCTTCAACGACAATCAGTTCCAGCTCGTGGTCAAGAACGCCCTGGACAAGCGCATCCTGCGCCTGGAGGTCCAGGAGCTCCGAGGAATCGTTACCCACAAGGGCTACCTGAACGACCTCATCGGCAAGAACCCCAAGATGCAGCAGCTGAAGAAGGAGATCGGACGGGTGGCCCCCATGGACTGTCCCGTGCTCGTCCAGGGCGAAACCGGCACCGGCAAGGAGATGGTCTCCCGGATCATCCACCGCATGAGCTATCGGGCGGAGCAGAAGTTCCTCGCGGTCAACTGCGGCTCGCTCAACGAGGAAATCCTGAGCAACGAGCTCTTCGGCCACGAAAAGGAGGCCTTCACCGGGGCCCAGCGGGTGAAGCAGGGGGTCTTCGAGGCCATTTCCGGGGGCGTGCTTCTGCTGGACGAGATCGGGGAGATGCCCCACTCCATGCAGGTTCAGCTCTTGCGGGTGCTGCAGGAGAAGACCGTGATCCGGGTGGGAGGCACGCAAGAGGTCCCCGTGGATGTCCGGGTCCTGGCGGCGACGAACAAGAACCTGCGCAAACAGATCGCAGCGGGCAGGTTCCGCGAGGACCTCTACTACCGGCTCAATGTCTTTACCCTGCGCATCCCGCCATTGCGGGAGCGAAAGGACGACATTCCCCTCTTCTGCCGCTATTTCCTGGAGAAATACGCCAAAACCTTCCAGAAGAATGTGGAAGAGATCTCCGAGGAGGCGATGGAGCTTTTCTTCAACTACTCCTTTCCCGGAAACGTGCGCGAGTTGGAGAATATCGTTGAACGGGCGGTGATCCTGGCCGACGGAAGGGTGGTGACTCCCGGCCATCTGCCCAGACGGGTGCAGGAGGCGGCCAGGGAGGAGCCCGGCCCGGAGCGCGAGACGCAACGGATCAGCCTGGCGGAGATGGAGAAACGGCATATCCGCGATGTGTTGCGCTCCACGCGGGGCA
>JAIPDU010000083.1 GCA_021737525.1 Desulfohalobiaceae bacterium
CGTCGACCACCATGAACTATCATGAGCTGGACAAGGCCTGTCGCCGGGAGCTCGGTCTCGTGAAGCAGGATTCCTTCCTCTTTTCCGAGGGGGAGAGGCAGCGACTCAAGGAGCGGCTTGCCAGGAGCGGTGAATAATCCCGGAAGGCGGACGAACATCCGTGCGGGGCATAGAGATGTCCGCCCCCGCGGCCTTTACATACCGGAAGGAATAATTATCATATAGTTTGCAGGATGAAACCAGTCGGCAACCCCTCGTGGGATTAATCATCACCAGTTGCGCTGCCGATAAGAAAGTTTGAGGTCGTCTGTGTTGGAGGTATTGGAGAGGAGAAGATCCGATGTGGATACAAGGCCGTGTTGTACGGAAGGAGAGACTGGCGGTTCCGTGAGGAGAGAGCACGCTATGATCGGTCCGGAGGAGCGACCTGATCTGGAGCCGGAGATCTCGGAGGAAAGGGAGCTCAGTGAACCTCCCCAATATCGGGTGGTTCTGCACAATGACGACTACACCACCATGGAGTTCGTAGTCTACGTGCTGCAGACGGTTTTTCACAAGGAGGAGACGGAAGCGGTGCAGATCATGCTCCTGGTGCATAGAAACGGAAGTGGAGTTTGCGGAGTCTATACCGCTGAGGTGGCTGAAACGAAAGTCTCCCTGGTCCACGACATGGCCAGGAAACACGGTTATCCTTTGAAGTGTTCAATGCAAGAGGTTTGATATGTTAAGCAAGGATTTGGAAAAGATTTTCGCTCTGGCGGTTCGGGAAGTGCGTTCCAGGCACCACGAGTTCCTGACCCTCGAGCACGCCCTGTACGCCTATATACTGGACCAGAAGGGCAAGACGCTGTTGCAGGAATGCGGGGTCAATGTCTCCAGGCTCAAGAATCAGCTGGAGCGCTATTTCATCGAGAATCTCGAGGTCTACCCCAGCTCGCAGAGCAGGGAGGTCATTCAGACCCTGAGCGTGCAGCGCGTCCTGCAGCGCGCGATTATGCACGTGCGTTCCGCGGAAAAGCAGAAGGTGGAGCTGGGAGACTTTCTGGCCTCGGTTATGGAGGAAGAGGACTCCTACGCGGTGTATTACCTCAAGTCCCAGGGTCTGGAACGGGTGGACATCCTGGAGCACATTTCCCACGGGAAGGAGGAGGAACAGGAAAACGCCCAGGCCCAGCAGAAGGACAGCAATTCCTATCTGGAAAACTACACCCAGAACCTGGTGGAAAAGGCCAAGGCCGGTCTGATCGACCCCCTCATCGGCAGGCAGACCGAGTTGGAGCGCACGGTGCAGATCCTGGCCCGCAGGAGAAAGAACAACCCCATTTTCGTGGGCGATCCCGGCGTGGGCAAAACAGCCATGGCCGAGGGTCTGGCCATGCGGATCGTCCGGGGCGAGGTCCCCAAAAAGTTCCTGGACACCAGGATCTATGCCCTGGATATGGGGGCCCTCTTGGCCGGAACCAAGTTCCGGGGTGACTTCGAGTCGCGACTCAAGGGGATTATCAACGAGCTGAAGCAGATGGGCTCCGAGGCGATCCTGTTCATCGACGAGATCCACACCGTGGTGGGCGCCGGCTCCACGAGCGGCGGCTCCATGGACGCCTCCAACATCCTCAAGCCCGTGCTTGCCGCGGGGGAGATCCGTTGCATCGGCTCCACCACCTATGAGGAGTACAAGAACCTCTTCGAGAAGGACCGGGCCCTTTCCAGGAGGTTCCAGAAGATCGAGATCTCGGAGCCGTCCCTGTCCGAGAGCCGGGCCATCCTGGAAGGGTTGCGCCCCTACTACGAGGACTACCACAACGTGAAGTACACCCGCAGCGCGGTGGACGCGGCGGTGAACTTGAGCGACCGCTATCTCACGGACAAGTACCTCCCGGACAAGGCCATCGACGTGATGGACGAAAGCGGCGCCCTGCTCAGCATGGACCAGGGCAAGAGCAAGAAGAAGCGCATTACGCCCAAGGACATCGAGAACGTGGTGGCCAAGACGGCCAAGATCCCGGTCCAGCGGGTGAACACCACGGATCGCGACAAGCTGCAGAACCTCGAGGAGGAGCTGCTGCAGGTCATCTACGGCCAGGACGAGGCGGTTGGCAATGTCTGCCGCTCCATCAAGCGCTCCCGCGCCGGTCTCCGCGAGGAGAACAAGACAGTGGGCAACTTCCTCATGGTCGGCCCCACTGGAGTGGGCAAGACGGAGCTGGCCAGGCAGCTGTCCAATATCATGAACGTTTCCTTCCTGCGCTTCGACATGAGCGAGTACATGGAGCAGCACGCCGTGGCCAGGCTCATCGGTGCGCCTCCGGGATACGTCGGATTCGATCAGGGAGGCCTGCTTACGGACAGCATCCGAAAGCACCCCTACAGCGTCCTGCTCCTGGACGAGGTGGAAAAGGCCCACCCGGATCTGTTCAATATCCTGCTGCAGGTCATGGACTACGCCACATTGACGGATAACGCCGGCCGCAAGGCTGACTTCCGGCATGTGATCCTGATCATGACTTCCAATATCGGTGCGCGGGAAATAAGCAGCCAGAGCATCGGCTTCGGCAGACAGCAGGAGCAGGACCGGGCCCAGAAGGGGATCAAGGCCGCGGAAAAATACTTCTCTCCGGAGTTCCGCAACAGGCTGGACGCCACCATCGCCTTCAACTCGCTCTCTCCGGAGCTGATGGAAATGATCGTGGACAAGCACATCGCCGAGCTCAATCAGCAGCTCAAGGAGAAGAAGGTCCGGGTGGAGCTTGCGCCTGAAGCCAGGACCTGGCTGGCTCAAAAGGGTCACGATCCGGATTACGGTGCCAGGCCACTGGGACGAGTGGTACAATCCGAGCTCAAGGACAAGCTCACGGATGAGATCCTTTTCGGCAACCTCTCCCATGGAGGTGCCGTCCGGGTGGAGGTTGACGAAGCAACGGATGAGCTGGTCCTGAAGCCCGAGGAGAAGGAAACCGACGGGAGCTCCCAGAACAGCACCCAGGAGGAGCTTTCCTCCTAGAGGGTCATAGGGCCTTATCGCCCTGCGAGACGAATGGGCAAATAAAGGCGCCCGCCCCCGGTCCGAGGACCAGTGGCGGGCGCTTTTTTTGTGTAATGTGTCTAACTTTTTGGAATACAACAAAAAAGCGAAGGCAGGCGGGGCCGCTTGAGCTGGGCTTCATATAGCACCATTACTTTGTTCATACCGCAATAAGCAGGCCTTGTGGTGTAATGAACACCTCAAGCTCAAACGAGAATCTTGCCTCGAACAGGCTGGGTTGTCCTGGATTCGCTCAGGCGCTGCTGGCCCCGTCATGTGAAACCCGGGATGAAACCGGCGCTCAAGCGCCCCGCCCGCCTTCGCTCTGCACCTATTCATTGAATCGGTGCAGGGTCGCCATGCGCATTGTCATGCTTGGTGGGCCGTGTTTTCTCGGAATGAGGGGTGTTGGAAGGATTGCCCGGGGAGCTGGTTTCTAGTGGGTTTGCACCTCCGTATTTTTCCCCAGCTCCGCTCCCAGCTGCAGGGCTCGTTCGTTGATATCCAGGAAGCGGGAAGGAATGCGCTTTTTCAGGATCTGGTGCAGTGAGTCCAGGCGCACCAAGCCGGTGATCGCCTGCAGGGCCCCCAGGACGCATATGTTGAAGACCACCGGTTTGCCGATCTCCTGCATGACGCTGGTGTACAGCGGGAGATGGTAGATCCGCGCCTCGGCCCTGGTGTCCAGGCTGACGTAGTGCGTATCCGTGATGAGGATGCCCCCGGGACGAATAACGGAATTGAACTTGTTGTACGCCTCCTGGGTCAGACAGATGAGTGTGTTGGGCTGATTGACCTTGGGGAAGTGGATGGGGGCGTCGGAGATGATCACGTCGGAACGGGAGATGCCTCCGCGAGCGGCGGCTCCGTAACTCTGTGACTGCACGGCGTTCTGGCCCTCGAACAGGACCGCCGCCTCGGCCAGGATGATGGCCGCGGTGATGACGCCCTGGCCTCCGGATCCGGCAAAGATGAGTCGATGTCTGGACATGGCTTAGCCCTGCTGTACCCTGTTGATGAGTTCGGCGTATTCCGCGCAGTATTCCGGAGCTATTTCCTGCCGGAAAATGCCGCGTTCGATGAGCTCCGGATTGTTCTGTTTGGCCTCGGAACCTATACGGGTCGTGTTCTGTTTGTACAGTTTGAGCATTTCCGGGGCGTCGCCCAGCTTGTTCCGCCGTCCGAAGTGGGTGGGACACTGGGACAGGATTTCCACTACGGAGAATCCCGGATGCTGCAGCGCTTCCTTGATGTATTTGGTGATTTCCCTGTAGTGGTACGCCGTGGTCCGGGCCACGAAAGTCGCTCCTGAAGCCAGGGAGAGGGAGGTGATGTCGAACTCCCTGTCAATGGTCTTTTGCGGGGCGGTGGTGGCAGTGATTCCGCTTCCGGAGAGGGGAGAATACTGTCCCCCGGTCATGCCGTAGATCCGGTTGTTCATGACGATGGCGGTGATATCCATGTTGCGCCGGCAGGCGTGGATGAAGTGATTCCCTCCTATGGCCAGGGCGTCGCCGTCTCCCATGGGGCAGATAACGGACAGGTTGGGCTGGCTCATCTTGATCCCGGTGGCGAAGGCCAGGGCCCGGCCATGCAGGGTGTGCAGGGAGTGGAAATCCACATACCCCGAGATGCGCGAGGAGCACCCGATCCCGGAGACCATGACCATCTCGTTCTGGTTGAGCTGGAGCTCATCCACAGCCCTGAGCATATTGTTCAATATGGTCCCGTGCCCGCAGCCGGGACACCAGATATGGGGGAAAAAGCGCTCGCGCATATACTTGTCGATGGCCATGGCTCAGACTCCTCTGCCGTGGATCAGTCGCATGATTCCGCGCACGTCCGTAGGGGTGATGAATTCGCCGTCCACCCTGTTGGCCAGATAGACCCGTTCCGGCTCGTGGACCGCCTTTTTGACCTCGTGCACCACCTGGCCCATGTTCATCTCCACCACCAGAATATAATGAGCGTGCGCGCACTTGGCCCGGACTAGCTCCGCCGGAAAGGGCCAGAGGCTCTGCAGCTCCAGAAGGCCCAGCTTCTCCCCGCGTCTGCGGCGGCTGTTGACCACGTGCAGGGCCGTGCGCGCCGAGCATCCGTAGGAGATGAGCACGGTGTGCGCGTCGTCCAGATAGTATTCCCGATAGCGGGTGATCTCGTGGGCGTGGTTCTCGATCTTGTCCATGAGATGGTGGATGAGGCCGTGGATCACATTGGGATCCGTCGTGGGAAAGCCCCACATGTCGTGATAGAGGCCGGTGACATTGTAGCGGTGCTTGCCCCCGAAGTCGGACATGGGCAAGCGGCCGTCCTCGCGGGGGAGGTAGGGATGGTAGTCCACCCCTTCCGGGACCGATGTGCGCAGCCTCCCGATGATGGGAATTTCGCCCTGTTCAGGGAGATTCACCGGCTCCCTGGTGTGGCCCGTGATTTCGTCCATGAGCAGAATAACCGGCGTGCGGTAGGTCTCGGCCATGTTGAAGGCCTCGACAGTCATGCTGAAGAGGTCCTGATGGTTGGAGGCGGTCAACGCGATGATGGCGTGATCCCCGTGTGTGCCCCACCTGGCCTGGTAGACGTCCCCCTGGCTCCCGTGGGTGGGCAGGCCGGTGGAGGGACCTCCGCGCTGCACGTCAACGATCACGCAGGGGATCTCGGCCATGACCGCAAAGCCGAGGGTTTCCTGCATCAGGGAGAAGCCCGGGCCGCTGGTGGCGGTCATGACCTTGTGCCCTGTGAGGGAGGCGCCGATAATGGAGCAGATGGAGGAGATCTCGTCCTCCATCTGCAGGAACTTGCCCCCGATCCGGGGCAGCTGTTTGGCCATGGTCTCGGCGATCTCCGAGGAGGGGGTAATGGGATAGCCCGCGAAGAAGTCCAGGCCGGCGTACAGGGCCGCGTTGACGCAGACCTCGTTGCCCTGGATGAATTCAGTTCGTTGCGTCATCGTCTTGCTCCAGCTCGATTGCGATAGCCAAGTCCGGGCACATACGCTCGCAGGTCCTGCACCCCACACACTGGGAGGCCCTTTCGGGAGTCGCCTTCTGTTCCTGGTCGAGCTCCAGGACCTCTTTAGGACAGAAAGCGACGCAGATGCCGCATCCCTTGCACCAGGATCGCTTGATTTGGTGCCCCTGCACTTTGGGTTTTGCCATGGAGAAGCTCCGCTGTGGTGTTGCGGGTAGCGCCGCGGGAACAGGCGAATCCTCGGAGCGGACCATCGGCACGTGCCGGTGGGCCGCTGAGGGAAGAAATATTATCACGAGGTCAGGGGGCTGTCCAGTAAAGGAGGGGGACAGCCGCTTGGAATATTTGCATTCGACCAACAACCCTCATGCCTGCTCTGACGCAGGCACAAAGGGGCACGAAAATGCTTGGGAGCCGATCCGGGGAGAGCGCTTCGCCTTGCTTCATAAAGATCCGGGCTTTGCTTGTTCCATTAGAAGAGGGAACACCTTGGAAAAACAGGAGTGTTTCGCTGATTATCAAGCCCTGCAAGCCTTCATGGGGCTGAGGAGTGGCGAGCTCGCTTCCACTGGGAGACAAGCTAATCCAGGATCTTGCTTACTCGGGGTTGGGTTTCCGGATTGGCGGCATAGCGGCGCCGAGTGAAGTAGCGAAGACCCACGAAGGTCAGGGTAACGAAAAGCAGGCTCAATATGGCGCTGGACAGGTTCCGGGCCCCGAAAAAGGCCAGTTGGTGGCCCAGGGCCGCTCCCAGAATAAGGGTGGCGAGGGGTAGGAGATAGAGAAGGAGCAGGGCTTTGGCGGGTTTTTCCGCGGTGAAGGAGACTTGCACCACTTGGCCCGGTCTGGCCCTGATGCTGTTCGTGGCCTCCACGACCATGTAGTCGCGGCCGAAGGGCTCGCAGAGATCCCTGTTGCCACAGGATTCGCAGGAATAGCCCATGGGGATCTTCACCTTGGCCCTGTGGCCGGGGAGCAGGTGGATGACCTCTCCGGTTTCGGATGCAACGTCATGTGCCATA
>JAIPDU010000084.1 GCA_021737525.1 Desulfohalobiaceae bacterium
TGCGCGTCTCATCCTCTTCCGACATGCGCGAGCTTTTACCCAGGTAGTCATGTTCTGTTTCCGTTCAGGGTAAGAGCTGTTCCTTTTGGCGATGCAGCCGGGCAATGGGAAGACAGGCGGTACTCGATTTTTTTGCCAACTACTCATTTTTGTTGTTTTTCTCAATCGTCCCGAGTTATCCACGTCCTCTTTTGTCCAAGGTAAGGAAAAGTTCAAAAGATGGCTCTGCTTGGAGAACTTTTTTGGGTTACCTGTATTGACTTATTCAGGATAAATGCTATGAAGGATACAATTTCCATAAATGGAACAAGAACCCTGGTATCCCAGGGAATACTCAAGAGTATCCCTGCAGATTTGGATGATAATCAAATGATACTCGATTTGAGAAAGGGAACTATCATAGTTCTTGATCAACAAAAAATGACCGCATCTCAAGGAACTGTTGATGAATACTGCACAGCTATGCAAAAAATAGCGGGAATGATGACCCAGAGAATGCAGCAGATGAAAGGGAAGGCAATGTCCGATATGCCAGATTCACCTTATCCAGATCAATCCCTGGAGCAGCAAGTGAGAGTGGAGAAACTCGGACCCGGTGGAGATATTGCCGGATATGCAACACAGAAGTATGAGGTCTATGTCAATGACGAGCTTATCGAGGAGGTGTGGTCCTCTAAGGATGAAGAGCTCCTCGGGGAGCTCGGAGAAGTGGATGCCATGATCAGGTTTCAGGCCTGCGCATCACAAATGATGGGCGGAAACTCCGTGGAGTCGGATCCTAAGTACAAGAGGATGCTCCAATCCGGGTGGATGCTGAAATCCATCGAACATGAAGACGGATATGCGGAAGTGATTGTTGAGGTGCAACGCATTGAACAGAAAAGCATTCCAAGCAGCGAGTTCGAGATCCCCGCGGGATACACAAGGATGTCCCTGGGCCAATTGTTCGGGATGGAGTAGGGCTTGGGGCAATCCTCACCCAGGGCGCATAAGACCCTTCTATTGCTGCCTTGCTTCCCAAAGTTCGAACCTATATCCGGGCCTGCTGCGCCCGGGTGAGACACAAGGAGGTTTCACCGGGGCAAGCTTCAAGCCTGCGCTGTTTCGCCCCGTGGCTTGAAGCTTTTGCACGTCCAGCCTGATAAGGACTTTGGCAACAGACTGTTCATGCAGGGACCCGGGCGATCTGATCAACAGTGCCCCTCCAGTCCGGAATAGTAGTCTTGCATGGCCTTGTGACTGATGGTTTTTCCCGACCGCTTGCTGTTCGGCGGTTTGTTGCTCGAAGGCTGTTCCCTCGCCATCCGCCAGGGATCCTCGGCATTGGTCATTTCCTCGAGCCACTGTGTCGACTTTTGGCCATAATATACTATAACCGCATCAATGGTTCCCTTCTGGTCAGCGGTCAATCGCCCCGGATCCCCCTGAGGAATGGAGGACACATGGGACTGCTCCCTCTGGCTTTGCATGAGATTCCTCACGATGGGGCCGTCAGCCCAGGCCTCGATGGGTTCCTCGAACAGGGGCTCCTGCTCCAGGGCCAGGGACCAGGCCTGGGAGTAGTAGACGAGCTTTTGGAGTTTTATCGAGGTGACCGGTCCTTTTTGCTGGAGAATGTATTCGGCGACGTCGAGGCTTGATGTCATGGTGTTATCCCCCTTGTTTCGTAATGAAACAGTGATGCCCAATAGGACAAGGGTATTTCGACTCTTACTTTAATTATATTTTGAAAATGTGCTTTTAGCAAGGAGGGGTGAAAAAATGGTGCAGGAATTTTATGAAATTGTGGAAGCTTGCTGATTTGTAATCCAAAAACCGGTCCCGCGAGGCTCATCGAGCCTGTTCCATTGAGGTCTCGACAAGCGGTCAGTCAACGTGGGGGATGAGCATCCTATTGGACACGATCCGGGACTGTGGGGTCGAGAATTCCCGAGACTACAGGAAAGGAGCCGGGATTCCGGAGATTTTGGAATACCCCTTGATCATAATGGATTTGTTTATTACGATAATTGCTAATGATAATCATAGCTATTCATAAAGGAGGCCAGTATGGTTACCAGCCTTGATGTCGCCGAATACATCCTGCAGCAGAAGGGTCCGATAACCGCAATGAAGCTCCAGAAGCTCGTGTACTACTCCCAGGCCTGGTCCCTGGCCCTGGAGCAGGAGTCCCTCTTCGAGGAACCCATCGAGGCCTGGGCCAACGGGCCGGTGATCCGGGAGCTGTTTGACACGCATCGGGGGCAGTATCACGTGTCCAGCATTCCCCAGGGCGACCCGGAGCAATTGGCCGAAGAGCAAAAAATCACCATCGATGCGGTTGTGATTTACTACGGTCAGAAGTCGGCGCAGTGGCTGAGGGACCGGACCCACGCGGAAGATCCCTGGCGTTGTGCGCGAGGGCTCTGCTCGGATGGAGAGAGGTCCAGGAACAGGATAAGCTTCCAGTCCATGGAGGAGTATTATGCCGAGCTGGAGGAGGATTTTTAGTCGGCAGGAAAGAGCGGGAAAGGCAGTTTCTTGTCCGGATTCTTACGGGGGAAACCCTGGATCAGTCAGGCTCCCTTCAGGCCGATAGTGAGTTTTCCGCAAAAGCAAGGCGCCCCTGCGCATCAGCGCGGGGGCGCCTTTCTCATTGCAGCCCGGGTGATGGAGACGGCTTGTAAGGCCTGTTTCCGTACATGTGCCGAGAGGGTCAGGAATCGGAAGGCTCCCCCTCCTCTTCCGGAGTCAGCCTGTAGTTCTTGGTGCGCCCGTCCGCCGTGAGGCTGATCTCCATCCGCCACCCCTGCCGGTCGGGGTTGTCCAGCCCCTGGATGATCTGCGCGCTCAGGGTCTCGGCCAGGGCAGAAGGGCTGCTGGGCCTGCCCAAAAGGAGCCAGCCGATCACCGCGTGCTCCACTGCGCCGAGGACCATGGTCCGGGTGACGTAGGCATCCGCCTGGGAACGGAACTCGCCAGAGGCCTTGCCCTCCTCCACCACACGGAGAATGGTCCGGGACCATTCCCGGATGATCCGGTAGGCCTCCGTCTCCAGGAAGCGGGGATTCTGCTTCAGGATGAGCAGGGCCACTGCGGCGTAGTCCGGGTGCTTCTCGTAGAAGTCGAGGTAGTTGTGGATGATGGCCCGGAGCCTGTCCGAAGCGGAGCGGATATAGGTCAGGTATTCCTCGAGCTTTTCCTTGCCCCGTCGCGTCGTCTCCAGGGGGATGGTGAACAGGATCTCCTCCTTGGAGCCGAAGTAGTCGTAGATCGTGGCCTCGGAGACCCCGCTTCTCCTGGCCACCTCGGAGATGGTCGCCTCCAGGAAACCCTTTTCCGCGAAGACCCGCTCCGCCCCGCGCAGGATGTCCTCCTTGCGCCGCTCGGACTTGGCGGATCTGGCGCTTCCGGTCTGCCGGGCCATTTTATCCCTCCTCGTTCAGGATTCCGGCCAGGGCCTTGACCAGGTTCTTGCGCTCGGCGATGTCGTACTGGGAGGTGATGGCGATCTGCTCCATGACCGGGGAGCCGCCGCCGTGGTAGTTGCCGTAGTTGAACACGCTCGCCGCTCCGGTGCAGGTCATGTCGATGAAGTAGAGCCAGAACTTGATCTGTTCTTCCACGGGCACGTCCGGGTTCCGCTGCAAATACTTCTCCAGGTGGGCCTTGATCCGCGGATTGGCCAGGTCCGCCTCGAAGGGGAATGTGGCTGGGAATCCGCCGGCGATGTCGCAGAGCATCTCCTGCTCGTGGAAGACCGCCTCCCCGGTGAGGCAGCGGCCCACATTGGAGTAGATGGAATCCGGGATATAGGCACCGGGGCCGAAGGGCACCTGGCCCATGCCCGGGATCTGGAGCCTGGGCCCGGAGAGGTCGGAAGCGGTGTATCCCGCGGCGTACCCCAGCTCGGTGACCTTGATGATCTCCGCGAGCACCTGGCGCACGTGTGAGGTCTTTTCTATGCCGTTGTAATCCGCGGCCAGGGCGGCCAGACCGGTGTACACGTCTCCCAGGGCCGGCTTGCACCCGGAGTAGCTGTGCCTGTGGAACAGGGCGAAGAGCAGGGCCAGGAGGCTGCCGTGATCGTTCTCCCCGCAGAGGAAGACCCGTTCCCAGGGGACGAAGACGTTGTCGAAGATGAGGTAGGAGTCGGTGTACCCGCCCTGCATTCCGCGGGAGTAGTGCTCGCGCTGCCGGGCGTTGTGCGGGGTCATGACCTGGATCAGGCCCTCCTGGTCCGCGGGCACGGCGAAGGACACGGCGTACTCCCCTTCGTCCTTGCCCAGGGCCCGGGTGGGCACAACCAGGACCTCGTCCGCGATTGAGGCCTCGGAGATGTGCACCTTGCATCCATTGACCACGATCCCGTCCGAGCGGTTCTCCACCACCCGGAGGTACATGTCCGGGTCGCTCTGCTGGGCCGGGCGCTTGAGCCGCTCCCCCTTCATGTCCGTCTGGGCGCAACAGCCCACCAGATCGTTTTTCTGGAAATAGTCCAGCCAGTTGCGGAAGTTGGCGTGATACTCCGTGTTCCCCTGGTTGGCCTTGTCCGCCTCGTAGGAGATGGCGTTGACGGCATTTACCGCGTCCGCTCCCATGCAGCGCTGAATGCATCCGCCCACCCTGCGGCAGAGGGCGCGGGTCATGTCCTGCTTGCGGTGCAGATCCTCCGCGCTTTGATGAACATGGCAGAAGCGGTTGATGGTCTCTCCGCTCAAGTGGGAGGTGGCAGTGGCCAAATGAGAGATTTCCGGGTCCGAGACGGCGTCGAAGGTGACCCCCATGACCCGGATGGCCGGCTCCTGGACCTCGTCCAGGCGGTCGATCAGATTTCCGTTGAAGTAGATGTTGGACCGCATGGTGCGGAGCCCTTCCTTGTATTCCTCCACGCTGCGCATTGGCTTTCTCCTTGAGCTTGTCTGTTTTCTTTGAGGAACAATATAAAGGGCTGTTCTCTTTTTGTCAAAAAAATGAAAGCAAAGCTCTGATTATATGGCTTGTGGGCAAGTGGCATTCAGGAAAGGAGGAGGGGTATGCACGGACAGGATTCAGGCGAGACGGGCTCGAGCAGAGATTCCCTTTTGAACGGGATCCCGCTCGAGACCGAAGACCTGGTTGGTTGACTCGCAGGATAAAGGCGCAAAAAGGAGGGAGTGCGGGCCATTTTAACCTGCTGGCCCGCTGCGGCTTCTCCGAAAACAGGATAGAAGGACGGGGAGCAGTGCCGGGGTTAGCCCTGGATTTGCTTGATTAATGTCTCCTCGAATTCCGGGAAATAGCGGGCGATAACAGGGAGGTCGAAGCTGCGCAGGATGCTCGTGTTCGGCTCCCTTTCCAGGAGGAACTCGAAAGACTTGTGGAGCAGCTCTTCGGTTGTCGCTTTCCCGCCGGTCAGCTTTTCCTCGTATTCCGGTTCGATGTTGACCGTATGGAAGGTCGTGCTCTTTTGCTCTACCCGGATTTTGTATTTGCCCTCGTCAATCTGTTCCACCTGAATCATGTAAGCCTCTCCTGCCTCTTGTTTTGTGTTGCACCATGTTACCGATATCCCGCACGAGGGGGTCGGTCAGTCCGGCATTGCGGAATGCCGCTGTCCGTCGGGCTCAAGGGAGGCGGCCATCCCGCAGGGCGACAAGGTCTTGTAGCAAATACCCGGGCAATGGACAAGCGCTGTGTAGGGGGCTGCCGTCCGGGTATATCCGTTTGCGGAGCGGATCAGACCACCGGGTTCCAGGTCTCGCCGTTCCATTTCTTGCCGTGTTTGCGCAGCATGACAAAGGCGAGCCAGGTCTGCTCCAGGGAGGAGAAGATCTTGCGCGGCTCTCCGGGCAGGACGCCGTAGTCGCGCTTGGTCCAGTCCAGAAAGGCCTGCGTGGTTCGCTCGTACCGGATGTGCGCCTCCTGAGCCAGCTCGATGAGCTGATCCAGGCGGGGGAGCCAGATATAGCGCGTGGCCCGGGGAATGCCGTCCCGGAACTCGACTTCCACGCCGGTGACAACCTTTTCCGGATCGTTGATCCCGTCGATCCACACCCGGAGCTTGTTCCGCTCGCCGATGAAGAAGTCTCCGTGTACAGGACGCCAGTTTTTCTGGATCTCGCCAGCTTCGTCGCACATCGCGATATATTCGCGGCTCGTGTCCATTCCCGTCTCCGGAGGGAAAAGCTTCGACAGCAACGGCTCTCATTCTAGAGGCAGGGCCCGCCGGGGACAACCCTGCATTTTTCCGGCCGGCTCCTTGTGCTCCCGGAAAAGTGTTTCTAGAATATCTTCATCCGGCTGCTCCGGTTGCGGTTTTTCTTCCGGGATCCGTTCTCGGTTAAGGGAATCCATCCGGTGCCCTGCACTGGGCCCATGCTTTGGAGGTGATAGCGGTGTCCACCCGAAGCCTGACCCTGGACCTGCATCCCATATTCAACAAGGGCCGTGAGATCGACGAGGCCTTGGAGAGCGCCATACAGGAGGCTCGGCAAAAAAAGGCCAAGGAGCTGGAGATCATCTGCGGCAAGGGCACGGGGCAGCTCAAGAAGCGGGTGCTCCGCTTTCTGGACCGCAAGGACATCAAACAGACCTACCATCGCATCGACAAGGACAAGGACAACTCCGGCCGGGTCTTTGTCTACTTCCGCTGGAAGCGGGGCCAGTAGCCGGGGCGATTTCTCGGCTCAAACCGGGCGCTTATATCCGGGCTGCTCAGTGTCGTGTCCGCGAAATACGCATGAGAAAATCCTACGCGGGGTATTTTTTCACTGTGCAGCTCCGGTTCTGGATTTTCTAACGCTCGTCACGCGGGGGCATCCCTGCCCCCACCCGACTCTACATGGTTGGTAATTT
>JAIPDU010000085.1 GCA_021737525.1 Desulfohalobiaceae bacterium
AGGTGGAGGTAGGTGAGCAGGTATTCTCCCTCGCCGTAGTCTCCCTGGATCATGGCCGGTTCCCGCCGGAGCCATTCCGGGTCCAGGTTGATTCCGTAGGCCCGTTCCAGGGCCGCGGTCCGGGCCCGGCTCAACTCTGCGGCAGGCGTGTCCGCCACCCAGAAGTCCTGCCCCGGATCGACGTACGTGGCCAAAACCCTCGGGCCCCGCAGGGGGTTGGGTTGGAATTGGGCGGGCCACCAGACCGGGGCCTCCACCTGTTCCCGGATGTCCGGGCCGAAGGCGGATTCGCCCTCGGGACGGAGCAGCACGTGTCCGCTGCAGTTGGGCAGGCGCTCGTGCAGGGGCTTGCGTCCCCAGGGACAAATATCCAGCCCTGTTTCCGGGGAGGCCGTCCGCAGGGCCAGGCCGGCCCCGCCGCAGAAGCCGAGGTATCGTCCGCCCCGGGCCACGTAATCCCGCATCTCATCCCGTCCCCGCCGGCCCAGGCTCTTTGCCCTGCGCGAGGCCCAGCCCCCGGGAACGAGAAGGGCCGGGGGAGCAAGACGCCTCAAGACTCCGCGGGCAACGTCCCGGCTCCGCAGCAGATGAAAGGGGACTTCCAGTTGTTCCAGGGCCCTTAAAAGCAGGACGCCCCAAAAGTGGGACTCGTCCCAGAGAAGGGCCGGCGATCCCGGGAGTGGCCTCTTGTTTCCTCCCTGCGGCATGGACCGTCTCATCCGCCCAGAATGTCCTGCAGGGCCCGGTCCAGGTAAGGGAAGCGGAAATCGAATCCGTTCTGCACAAGGACGTCCGGCTTAACCCTGGGAGCCTGCAGGAGCATTTGGGAGAGCTCGCCCAGGGCCAGCTTGAGCGCGGTGGAGGGAACGGGGAGAAAGGCCGGTCTACGCAGGGCACGGCCCAGGGCCTTGGTGAATTCCGCGTTGGTCACCAGCCCCGGGGCGCAGATGTTGACCGGCCCGGAAACGTCGCTGTTCCCCGCCAGAAACTCCACGGCCCGGAGAAAGTCGAGCAGGTGGATCCAGGGGAAGGGCTGCTTCCCGCTGCCCAGACGGCCGCCCAGGCCCAGGCGGAAGGGGGTGAGCATGGAGGCCAGGGCACCGCCCTCCCTGGAAAGGGGCGGAGCGATGCGCAGGATGACCACTCTGGCCCCGTGTTTCTGGGCCTTCAGGGCCTCGCTCTGCCAGTCGATACAGACCCGGGACAGGAAGTTCTCCCCGGGTGGAGCGCTTTCCGTGGCCACATCCTTGTGATGGGGATCGTAGTATCCCACGGCGTTGGCGTTGATCAGTGCGGGTGATGGGGCGTCGCTCTGGGCTATGGCCTGGACCGCCATGCGGGTGGCCTCGATCCGTGTGGTGTAGATCTGCTCCTTTTCCTGTTCCGTCCATCTGGCGAAGATGTTTTTGCCCACCAGATTGATCACCACATCGGCCTTGGCGGCATGCTCCTGCCATGGTCCCGGTTGGAGAGGATCGCCACTGACCACTTCGCAGTCGGAAGGGAACATGCCCTTCTTGCTCTCCGAGCGCACCAGCAGACTCAGGGTGTGGCCCTGCCCGTGGAGATAGGAAGCGAGATGGCTCCCCAGAAATCCCGTGCTTCCCATGATGAAGACATGCATATCCAGCCCCCCTTTTTAAAGGGTTGCGGCCCGGAAGCTATTCCGACCGGGCCTGCTTGAGAGCGGCCATGGCCGCGTCGATGTCGTAGAGGCTCAAGGGGTCACTTCCCTTGCCGGTGTACATCTGCGAGGCCTGTCTGGCCATTTCGTGGGTGATCCAGCCGTGCTCCTGGTACAGACCGGGATCCATCTCGTTGTGCAGCCGGAACTCCACGACTCCGTTGTTTTCCCGGACGTACATCTTGACTTGTTTGTTCTGGGGAAGGGGATAGTAGAACACCCCTTGCTTATCCTGCATCCAGGTCCTCCTCTTGCTTGTATTTTTGCGATTTTCTGGGCCAGGCCTTGATAATGGCATTAACCAGGGTGGCCAGGGGGATGGCGAAGAGCACGCCCCAGACTCCCCACAGGCCGCCGAAAATGATGATCCCCATGATGATGGCCAGGGGGTGGAGGTTCACGATCTCGGACATGAGCAGCGGGACGAGCACATTGCCGTCCAGGAACTGCAGCACGCCGTAGCCAGCGAGGATGTAGATGAAGTCGGCCTCGAAGCCCCACTGGAAAAAGGCCACCAAAGCCACGGGAATGGTCATGAGGAGCGCGCCCACGTAGGGCACGATCACGGAGAGGCCCACAAGGAGGCTGAGCAGCACGGAGAACTGCAGGCCGAAAAAGGCGAAGAGGATGTATGCCGCCACCCAGACGATGAGGATCTCCCAGATCTTGCCCTGGATGAACTTGGCGATCTTTTCGTTGACTTCCTGCCAGACCTGGTTGGCAAGGTCGATGTTTTCCGGCAGAAGCCCCTGGAGAAAGGAAAGGATCCGTGTTTTGTCCTTGAGCAGAAAGAAGGCCATCAGGGGAACCAGGACCAGATAGACCACAAAGTTGAGCAGATTGCGCACCGAGGCCATGGAAAAGGAGAAGATGTTGCGCCCCAATGCGGTGAACTGGTCCGTGATCAGCCCCATGATGCGGTTTACCTGATCCTCGGTGATCAGCTGGGGGTATTTCTGGGGCAGGGTCTGGAGCTGGTCCTGCCAAGTGGAGAGCATCTTGGGCATGACTTGGACGAACTGGGTGATCTGGGAGGAGAGCATGGGCGCCAGCCCCAGCACGAGAAAGACCAGGGCCATAATGAAGATGATGAACACGATCACCACTGCGGCCAGTCTGGGGAGGTGCATGCGTTCCAGGGGCTTGATGAAGCCCTCCAGGAGGTAGGCCACGACCAGGCTGGCGATGATCGGGGCCAGATACTCGCCCAGAAAGGTGAACAGGGCGACCACAAGGACGCCCATGAGCACGAAGATCACGATCTGGGGGTCGGAGAGGTAGTCCCTGTACCATTTGGCGAAGATGTTTTCCGATTCCGTGGTCATGGCGCTGTCCGGGCGGTTTGGGCATGTTGAGCGAGACGGGGCCGCTTTCCGTGAATAGGCCGGCTCAACCCGCCGCTCCCTGCGACCGCAGCGCGTCTTGCGTGCTGAGGCCACGTGCAGGAGCCTGAAAAGTGACGAAAATATTGTACACGGAAAGGCGGGAGTTGTCTTCCCCTGCGCGGGGGCGGAGGTCGGAGGTCGGAGTTCGGAGATCGGATGTCGGATACACGGATCAACCGATACACCGAACATACTGACACCCAGTTCCACCCAAGGAACAAGCGAAATGGCACGGCGGGGCGAGAGGGCCAGTCAGGGCCCATCCGCTGCGGGAAATGTATACGCGGGTAGCCGGGAGACCGAGGCCTCAAAAGCGATTGATCTCGATAGTGGTCCGGTCCATCCTGTTCTTGAAGCGCCGCTTGAGAAATTCCCGGATGGGAGCTCGCGTGGGTGGAAAGAGCACGGTCAGGCCGGCCAGGTCGGTGATGAATCCGGGAGTGAGCAGGACAACACCCGCGGCGAAGATGAGCATGGCGTCCACGATTTCGTTGCGGGGGATGATCCCCTGCTGGAGATGGGCCTGGATCTGGTTGTAGGTCCGGAGACCCTCGGTGCGGGCCAAGTACCCGCCTACGACCGCGGTGAGCAGGATGATGGCCACGGTGTTCAGGCTGCCGATAACGCTCCCCACCTCAATGAGGACGTAGATCTCAGCCACCGGCAGAATAGCGAAGGCCAGAATAAGCTTGCCAAGCATGGGAATCCTTTAAGGGGCAGGGTTGGATGCGCTTCCCGTCCCCGGACAGAGATTTGATTGGCACCCGCTTACCGAGAAGACCAGTAGGCATTGCTTCCAAGCTCACGGTTTACGGGTAACGGTTCACGATGTTTTACAGGGAAACGATCCCCTGGATGCCGGAGGCGGCCTCGTACACGGCGATCACCTCCTCGCTGGAATGCACCCGGCATTTGGCTGTGACGCTTACGTACATGCCGTTCCGCGAGAGGCGGGTGCTGATCGCGTCCTGCTCCTGGAAGAGATTCAGCACTTCTTTCTTTTGTTCCACAGGAACGATGAACTTGAACATGTACTGGCAGGGCCAAGCATGGGTCTGATCCAGGGTTTGCTTGAACTGCTGATGCGTGGTGTTCATAGGGAAGTGTCTCTCCAGGCGGTGTATTGTGCTTGGCTGTTTGGGGAAATTGATATACATTGCCCGCGGTGCGGACTTGAAACCGGTTTCTGTTATGTGTTTGAACAAGTATAGGCATTCCGTGCCGGTTTGGCAACAGCGCCTGTTTCCCCGCCGGCAGAACGGGCGGCTATGAGCAGCATTTCCCGGACCATCGCCAGGCGAGCCTCCGTGATTGGGGGGGCGACCTTTCTCAGCCGGATCCTCGGCTTTGTCCGGGACGTGGTCATCGCCTTCGCCCTGGGCACAAGCCCCCTGGCCGACGCCTTTTTCGTGGCCTTTCGCCTGCCCAACCTCCTGCGCCGCCTCTTCGCGGAAGGGTCCCTGACCATGGCCTTCGTGCCCGTCTTCTCCCGGACCAGGGAAGGGGAAGGGAGCGAGGCCGCCTTCGCCTATGCCCGCTCGGCCATGGTCTGGCTCCTCGTCGTGGTGGGACTGGTGGTTGTTGCGGGCCTTTTGCTGGCCCGTCCCGTGGCCTGGATCATCGCCCCGGGGTTCGGTGACGATCCCCAGCTCTTCGACTTCACGGTCCGGCTGATCCGGATCTGTTTTCCCTATATCCTGTTTATCTCCGCTGTGGCGCTGTGCATGGGGATCCTCAACTCCCTGGGCCACTTTTTCGCTCCGGCAATCGCCCCGTGCGTGCTGAATCTGGTGCTCATCAGCGCGGCCTTGGCCGGGGTCGCCAGCGGGGTTTCCGTTCCGGTCCTTCTGGCCTGGGGCGTGCTCCTCGCCGGTCTGGGACAGTTCCTGCTGCAGCAGCCCTTTCTGCGCCGGCAGGGGTTCTCCTGGCGCGGGCAGTGGCGGCTCCGGGACAGCCACGTCCTTCGCATGGGCCGGCTCATGCTGCCCATGGTCCTGGGTGCGGCGGTGTATCAGCTGAACATCGTGGTCAACACCATGCTGGCCTCCTTCCTGGCCAAGGGGAGCATCTCCTATCTCTACTACGCGGACCGGCTGGTTCAGTTCCCACTGGGCGTCTTCGGCATCGCCGTGGGCACGGCGGCCCTGCCCAGTTTCTCCGACCTGGTGGCGCAGGAGCGCCACAGCGAGTTCCTGGGCAGCCTGAACAGCAGCCTGGGGCTGACCCTGTTCATCAGCCTGCCCGCCACAGCGGGGCTCATCGGACTGAGCGAGCCCCTGGTGCAGACCCTCTTTGCCAGGGGGGCCTTTCAAATGACCTCGGTCCAGGCCACGGCAGCTGCCCTGGTGGGCTATTCCGTGGGACTGCCCGCATTCAGCTGCGTCCGGCCCCTGGTCTCCGCGTACTACGCCCTGCACGACGGCCGCACCCCGGTGATCGCCGCCTCCATTTGCCTTGTGCTCAACGCGGCGGCTGGACTCTGGCTCATGCAGCATTTGGCCCATGTGGGCCTGGCCCTGGCTGTTTCCCTGGCCTCCTGGCTGAACATCCTCATCCTGGGGTACAAGCTCTCCGGCCGCTTCCCGGCCTGGATGGACCGGGGACGCGGCTACGGGACCATGCTCCTGTTGAGCCTGGTTCTGGGCGCCGGGACCTACGCCACCGCGTCCTGGGGCCCGGTCTCCCTGCTCTTGATCCCGCTCTGGGCGGGTGCCTATTTTGGTGCATGCCGGAAACTCGGACTTGCCGAGGCGGATATGGTCCTGTCCATTCTCCGGAGAAGGAAGGGGACGAAGTAGGCATGCCCACGCAAGAGGTGCGGCAAGGCAGGGCCCGTTTCCCCCGGGGGCTTACTCAGCCGGAGCAGGGATACCGTTTCGCAGCGGACTCCCTGCTTCTGGCCTGTTATCCCCGGCCCCGCGAGGGAGACCGTTTTCTTGAGCTCGGCACGGGCTGCGGTGCGGTGTCCCTGGGGTTGCTCCTGAGCTGCGGGGTGTCCGGGCTCCGAGGTGTGGGTCTGGACCGGGATCCGGAGATGGTCCGGGCCGCGGAGGCAAATGCGGCTCTATTGGGGTTCACGGAGAGCTTTCGCCCCGAAGAGCTTGATGTTCGCTCCGTGCGTCAGTCCCGGCTGATCCGGCCGGAGTCCTTCGATCTGGTCCTGGTCAACCCGCCCTATAGGAGGCCGGAGCAGGGCAGGCAGTCCCCCGTGGAGGCGGAGAATGCGGCACGCGTGGAACTGGGTGCCGGGCTGGAGGATTTTCTCCGCGCGGCTGCCTACGCCCTGAAGAACAAGGGCTTGCTGGAGATCGTCTTTCTGGCCGATCGATTGCCTTATCTGATGGGGGCCCTTGCCGCCTCCCGACTGGAGCCCAAGCGGATGCGATCGGTCCACGGCAGGCGGGAACGGAAGGCCTCCCAGGTGCTTGTCGAGGCGCGCAAGAACGGGGGAGAGGGGCTCGCAGTGGAGCCGCCCCTGATTCTCTACAGCGGAGAGGAGGGCGGCTTGAGCCAAGAGGCCCTGCGCTTCTGTCCCTTTCTGGAATGCAACAGGAGACGGGAGTCAGGAGACGGGTGAGAGGGGCCGGGAGATAGAGGTCGGAGGTCGGAGGTCGGAGGTCGGAGGTCGGATATCGGAAGTCGGAAGTCGGAAGTCGGAGGTCGGATATCGGAGGTCGGAGTTATTCCAGTGAAAGTCAACCCGAGGGGTAAGTGATGTCCCCGACCCTTG
>JAIPDU010000086.1 GCA_021737525.1 Desulfohalobiaceae bacterium
GCCTGCCCATATCCCTCCCCATGTCCGGATTATCCAGGATCGTGTTCACCTCCCGGGCCAGGTCCGCGGCGAAGGTGCCGGGAACAAGGGGCTCGGGGTCCTGCTCGGAGACTGGTGTATAGGGCACGAGGAGGCCTGTTTCACCGTGGAGCACGATGTCCGGGATGCCGCCGACCCGTGATGCGATCACTGGCGTGCCGCAGGCCATGGCCTCCAGATTGATGATGCCGAAGGGCTCGTACACCGAGGGGCAGACAAAGGCCGCGGCCGCGGAATAGAGAGGAATGATCCCGGACCGGGACAGATGCCGCTCGATCCAGATAACGCGCAGCCCCGTTGTCCCGTTGATTTCTTCCACCCGTTGCTTGAGCTCCTCGCGCATGGACGGGGTATCCGCGCTCGCCGCGCAGAGAACGATCTGCGTCCCCTGTCGCAGCTTCGGCGCGGCCGCCAAGAGGTGGAAGATCCCCTTTTGCGGGGTGATGCGCCCCACGAAGAGGATATAGGGCCTGTCCGGGTCGATGTTGTGGGAGCGCAGAATTTCCGGGTCGGGTTGGGGGGCGTATTCCCCGGTATCGATCCCGTTGGGGATGACGCGGATACGTTCCTCCGAAACCTGGTAGCAGTGCCGCACATCGTGTTTCATTGCTTTGGAAACTGCGATGACGCCGTCCGCTTTTTGATAGGCGCTTTGCTCCAGCCAGGTGCTCACCTGGTATCCAGTGCCCAGCTGTTCTTCCTTCCAGGGCCGGTTGGGCTCCAGGGAGTGCGTGGTGAGCACCAGGGGGATTTGGAACAGGTCACGGATAAGGCAGCCGGCGAAATGGGTGTACCAGGTGTGGCAGTGGACGATGTCCGCCTGTTCCATGGCCGCGGTGAATTCCAGGTTGTTCTGCAGGATGGATAGGATCTTGCCCCGCGTCGCGTCCGTGGCGGGAAAGGCGTCCTTCCTGGGCGGGATTCCCACGGGATGGATGTTCGCCTCCCTGGACTCCGGGCCGGGGCTGAAGCACAGCACCCGCACGGAGTGGCCGCCGTGGTCCAGGCGCGCCAGCTCCCGGCTGAGATAGTCGATATGCACTCCCGCCCCGCCGTAGGTATCCGGGGGGAACTCGTTGGTCAGAAGGGCAATGCGCATTGCTGCTGCTCCCGGAAAAGGCGTGTTTGCGCTGCTGAGCGCTTACTGGAGGGCTCAGGCCGACAGGAAATCCGTCAGGCAGACTATAAAGGGAAAAGGGGAGAAGGGCAAACCGATTCGGTCGGGAGGATGATGGCGGGCAAAAAAACGGCGGGGCCAGGGGCCCCGCCGCGGGTGCAGCAGGCTGCTATTCCTACTTGTTCAGGTTCTCGAAGTAGGTCTTGGTGGTCCGGAAGATAACCGGACTCAGGACCAGGAGGGCGATCAGGTTGGGCACGATCATCAGGCCGTTCATCATGTCCGCGAAAGTCCAGACGAAGTCCAGCTTGACGATGGCGCCGATAAAGATGACCGCCACGTAGAGCAGGCGATAGGGGGTTACCCCCTTCAGCCCGAAGATGTACTCGCAGCAGACCTGGCCGTAGTAGCACCAGGCCAGCATGGTGGAAAAGGCGAAGATGATCAGGCCGAAGCCGACCACGAAGTCGCCCAGCCCGGGCACGCCGATGTTGAAGGCCATCTGGGACAGCTCGGCCCCGGTCTCCCCGCTGGTCCAGGCCCCGGTCATGATGATGAGCAGGGCGGTCAGGGTGCAGACGCAGATGGTGTCGATGAAAGTGCCCAGCATGCCCACGATACCCTGGCGGACGGGATCCTGGGTCCGGGCCGCGGCGTGGGCGATGGGCGCGCTGCCCAGCCCGGCCTCGTTGGAGAACACGCCCCGGGCCACGCCAAAGCGGAGGACCTGGGCGATTGCCGCTCCTGTGAATCCGCCGGTTGCCGCGGTTCCGGTGAAGGCGTCGCTGAAGATCATGCCAAAGGCGGAGGCGACCTGTTCGATGTTGAAGCCGATGATGATCAAAGCGCCGACAACGTAGACAATGGCCATGAAGGGGACCAGCTTTTCCGTGACCTCGGCGATGCGGCGGATGCCGCCGATGACCACGGAAAAGGTCAGTCCGGCCAGGACCAGCCCGGTGGTCCAGTAGGGAACGCTGAAAGCGCGTTCAGCGGCACGGGCCACGGAGTTGGACTGGACCATGTTCCCGATGCCCAGGGCGGCTATGGCGGCGAAGACAGCGAAGCAGAAGCCGAGCCATTGCCAGTTCTTCCCCATCCCGTTCTTGATGTAGTACATGGGCCCGCCCACATAGGAGCCGTCGGGCATGGTCTCGCGATAGCGGACCGCGAGAACGGCCTCGCCGTATTTCGTGGCCATGCCGAAGATGGCGGTGACCCACATCCAGAAGACGGCTCCGGGACCGCCGAGATAGATGGCCGTGGCCACTCCCGCGATGTTTCCGGTCCCGATGGTTGCGGAGAGAGCGGTCATCAGGGCCTGGAAGGGGGTGATTTCTCCCTCGCCCTTCTGCTCGCTTTTCTTGCGGCCCTGCATGAGCAGCTTGAAGGCGTACCCGATCTTTCGGACGGTTTGCCAGCGCATGCCGAAAGTGAGATAGATTCCGGTGCCCACGAGGAGTATGAGCATGTACGGGCCCCAGACGAATCCGCTGATTGTCTCAAACAATGCGAGCAAAGCTTCCATGTCCGCCTCCTTGGTTTAGGGTTGCGAGCGGGATAGGGGGGAGGAGCGCGCGCCGGGCTCCGGGGACTCGGAGCGATACACCCGCGGGACCCTGGAGGTGAGCGCGGTGACGATCTCGTAGGAGATGGTCCGGCAGATCCCTGCCAGCTCCTCCGCGCTCACCCGGTCGTCGCCATCCCCTCCCAGGAGGACGACTTCCTCCCCCGCCTGTGGAGCCTCGGCCTCTCCCAGATCGACCACTGTCTGGTCCATGCAGACCTGGCCTGCCACGCACGACCTGCGGCCGCGGAAGAGCACTTTGGCCCCGGGGGAGAGGCAACGCCTGTATCCGTCCGCATAGCCGACAGGCAGCGTTCCGATCCAGGTTTCCCCGTCCGTGGCGTATTTCGAGCCGTAGCTGACGGGGAACCCCGGACCCACGCGCTTGACCTGCGCGATACGGGCCTTGAGGGTGAGGGCCGGGGTCAGCCCGAGATCCACGGGACTTCGGCCGACCAGGGGAGTCAGGCCGTAGAGCATGAGCCCCGGACGGACCAGATCCAGATGGGTCTCGGGCATAGCCAGCAGTGCGGCGCTGTTCGCGGCGTGGCGAAGGGGGATCTCGATTCCGCGCTCCCGCAGGCCGTCCACCAGAGCGTGGAATCGGGCCAGTTGGAGCCCGGTGAAATCCCTGTCCGGCTCGTCCGCCCGTGCGAAGTGGGTGTAGATACCCTCCGGAGCCAGGCCTTGCAGCCCCGCGATGGCCTCCGTCTGGTCCAGTGCCTCGCCGCTGGGCTCGGACCGGGTCGCGCCCTCCCTCACGGTCACCACGCCCAGACGCCCCATGCCGGTGTCCACTTTGAGATGGACCCGGAGACGCCGTCCCAGGGCTACCGCCCTGCGCGAAAGGGCGCTCGCGGTGTCCGGGTCGAACACGGTCTGGATCAGATCGTGCTCCAGGAGCTCATCCACTCGGTCCGGCGGGGTGGCGCCGAAAACGAGGATGTCGGCGCCGATCCCAGCCCGGCGCAGGACAAGGGCCTCATCCATTCGGGCCACGGCCAGACAGTCCGCCCCGCTGTCCAGGGCGGCCCGGGCAGTGGGCACGGCTCCGTGCCCGTAGCCGTCCGCCTTGACCACGGCCATGACCCGCGTGGTCTCGGGCACCGTCTGTCTGGCCCTGCGGCAGTTCTCCGCGATGGCTCCAAGATCCACTTCCGCCCGGAGAGGGAGCGATGTGTCCTGTCGGCTGATGTCCATAGGAGGTATTGGGGTCTTTTCACTTCCGTCTTACGTCGCACTGTCCGGGAAATCCCTTTCCGGACGGGATCGAGCTAGAGCACGTCTTCGGGCAGCTTGCATATATTCTGCATCTGGAATGCCTCTCCGACAGGGGGACAGGTCAGAGTGCCCTTGTATACGTTCAGGCCCTGTCGCAGCAAGGCATTCTCCCGGCAGGCACCTTCGGCTCCCTTGGCCGCGATCTCCAGACCATAGTGTATGGTGGCATTGTTAAGAGCGTAGGTGGAAGTGCGGGCATAGGCCCCGGGCATGTTGGCCACGCAATAGTGCTGCACTCCCTCCTCTTGGTAGACCGGATCGCTGTGCGTCGTGGCCCGCGAGGTATCGGCGAACCCTCCCTGGTCAATGGCCACGTCCACAAGCACCGCACCCTCTTTCATGCTCCGCAGCCGATCCCTGTTGATGAGCTTGGGTGCCTTGGCTCCCGGAACAAGCACGGCTCCGACAACGATGTCCGCCTGCTTCAGGGATTCCTCCAGATTCTGGCTGTTGCTGAACTGGGTGAACACGTTGGCCGGCATGATGTCGCCCAGGTACTCCAGGGTATTCACGTTGATATCCAGAACGGTGACTCTGGAGCCGAAGCCGGAGGCGGTTTTGGCCGCGTTGCTGCCCACGACCCCTCCGCCGATGATGAGCACGTTCGCCGGGAGCACTCCCGGCACTCCGGTGGGCAGGAGGCCGCGTCCCCCGAAGGGCTTGCCCAGGAAATAGGCGCCCATGAGAGGCGCCATGCGGCCGGCGATCTCGCTCATGGGCTTGAGCAGGGGGAGGGCGCCGCTTTTGTCCTGCACCGTTTCGTAGGCGATGGCGATGATCTCCCGTTCCAGACAGGCCTGGGTCAGTTCCTGGTCCGCTGCCAGATGGAAATAGGTGTAGATGATCTGGCCGGGCTGCATCAGGGGATATTCTTCGGCAAGCGGCTCCTTGACCTTGACGATCATCTCCGCTTCCTTCCATATGGTTTCGGGCCCCTGAACGATCTCTGCCCCGGCGTCGGAGTATTCCCTGTCCGAGATTCCGGAGCCGAGGCCGGCACCCTCCTGGATGGCAACACGATGGCCGGCCTCGATATAGGCCCTGGCAGCCGCGGGCGTGAGGCCGACACGGAACTCATTGTTCTTGATTTCTGCGGGGCAGCCGATATGCATGGCCTGATCCTCCTGTTGACTTAAGGTGTTAAGAGGCCTCGCAATTTTTGCTTGCTGGGCGATTGGTGGCTTCTTTCAGGGGGAGAGTCGCGATTGGAGGTAGGGAGTCGGACAGTGTCCAACTACCTGGATAGCGAATGAGGCGGCAAAAGCTGTTTCGCCACCTTACGATTTTGCCGCGAAGTAAATGTCCATATGCAGCTCTTCGTCGACCTCGTGCAAGCCCCGCCTTAATTCGTGGGTGATCATGTCTTCCGGCGTTTCGACCTCCAAAGCGATGCTGTATATCCCTGTTCCGCTTTGCGGTGCGAACTTTTTTTGGGAGGTGAGGGAAACGATGTTGATCTTGTGCCAGGCAAGATAGGAGCTGGTCTTGTAGACTATGCCGCACTTGTCAATGCCTTCCATGCGAATGGAATGTGTCGATGATGCTTTGCTGTGATGGTTTTTTTCAGGGGAATGCTTCGGAAGAAGGCGGTAATCCCTTTTTCCTGCTCTAGCCTTTGACAAGCAAAAGCGAGCTCTTATACGGTATTTTTCCCGGAGAAAATGAAAGGTAAAATGAGCCCGAATTCCTCGGAAAGGCGAGTCATGTTCGAATCTTCCAGATTGCATCCCGAATCGAACATGATCCGGGTATAGCCAGCTACGATGCCAACGCGATCCTGGCCGAAGGCCGTCATGATATCGGGTTGGCTCATATTCGACTCTTCTCCATCGTGAATGCAAGGTATAGTATATTCATTTGTTTCCAGGGTCAATATGAAATTCGGGTATAGAGCTCTCGAGCCCGGTAGGAGCTCCGGACGAAGGGACCGCTTGCGATCTGTTCGATGCCAGCAGCGTGGCCTGTCTCCTTAAAGGACTGGAATTCTTCGGGTTGCAGATAGCGCACCACAGGCAGATGGTGCCTTGAGGGCTGGAGGTACTGCCCCATGGTGAGAATGGAACAGCCGCTGCGGGCGAGATCGTGGATGGCTTGCTCGATTTCGGAAACGCTCTCCCCCAGGCCGAGCATGAGCCCGGATTTGACAGGCAGCTCCGGAGCGATTTCCCGGCATCTTCGCAGGAGCTGGAGCGACCTTGCGTAGTTCGCCTGGGGCCTGGCCAGGGGATAGAGACGCTCCACCGTTTCCAGATTGTGGTTGATGACGTTGGGGCCTGCCCGGAGAACGGTTTCCAGGGGGCTTTTGCTTCCCAGAAAGTCGGGAATGAGGACCTCCACGAGCGCGGAGGGATTGCGTTTGCGGATGCTCTCCACTGTCGCGGCGAATTGCCCGGCCCCCCCGTCGGGGAGGTCGTCCCGGGTGACAGAGGTGATCACCACATAATCCAGTCCCAGTTCTTTGCTCGCCAGGGCCACCCGTTCGGGTTCCTCTGGATCCAGTGAGCCGTCCGCCCCGGTTGCCACGGCACAGAAGCGGCAATCCCGGGTGCATTTGGGACCCAGAATCAGGAAGGTGGCGGTTTGGCTGGAGAAGCATTCACCGCGATTGGGGCAGTTGGCTTCTTCGCATACCGTATGCAGGTTGCGTGTGCGCAGGAGCGTGTTGACCCGTCCGTACCCGGGTCCAGAAGGCATGCGCTGTCTGAGCCATTCCGGCTTGCTGCGGGGCTTGTCATTTTCGGATCGCACGGCGGCCTCG
>JAIPDU010000087.1 GCA_021737525.1 Desulfohalobiaceae bacterium
GCCTGATTTCCGGTGGCCTGCAGATCGTGCCCCAGATAGGTGTTGAGGAAGGTGGACTTGCCGGAGGAGTAGGTCCCCAGAACCGAGATCAGCGGCCACCATGGGGTGCGGAAGGCATAGGACTGCTCCGGGAGGAGGAATCCCATTCTGCGGCTGATTCGATCCAGGTGGCGGAAACTCTTGACCACCTTCTCCAGAACCGGATTCTCCTGCCGCAAGTGCTCTTCCAGGCTGCTCAATCGCTGGCCAAGCTGTTCCTTTCGACCCATACTTCCTCCCTGGCTGTTTGGGTATTGCCCTGCCCCCCGACAATCCCGGCTGATTGTTCCTCTCCCCGGAAGTGTCCCGCAACGGTCGGCTTCCGGCTTGACCTCGCTGTTTCGCCCCGAAGGACAAGCGCCGGTCCTGGCAGTCTGTTGAAAAAGTCCTTACCAGGCAGGGCGTTCCAAAATTTCAAGTGCAAGGCGCGAAAAAAGTTCAAGGTCGTAGCGTAGTTATCCTACGTGAGAGTTTGAACTTTTTGAAGCAACGCAGCAATTGGAAGATTGGGGGCGCCCTGCTAGACCTATTGGGCCACCTTCAGCTCCTGTCCCGGCTGAATAAACTCCCCTTCCTCGATGTCATTCCATTCCCGGAGCTCTTCCACGGAAACATCGTAGCGCTGACTGAGGCGGAAAAGGGTCTCTCCTTCCTGGACCGTATGCCGCTTCGTCCCTTCCCGGGACCCGCCGTCCCCCTCATCTTCGCGGTCGGCGACCTCCAGCCGCTCCGCCAGACGGTCCTCCAGGCCGGCGAACCGGGCCTCCAGATCCGAAACCGCCTTCCTGAGCTTGGCCAGCTCCTGTTGGCGAATTCCGGAAGAAGAGGATTCCTGGATCTTGTTCATCTGCTCCAGGATCATGCTGTGCTGAAACTCGAGTTTGTTCAATCGCGCCTCGAGGCTCTCCTTATCGCTCCCCTCCCGTGCCGCATTTTGGTCTTCCCCGGATCCGCCCCAAAACACGAGCATGATCAGGGCGAACAGAATCACGGCACCGCCGATAGCCACTGGAAGGAGATGCTTTCGCGCTTTGTCCAGCCAGCCGGATGCGATCCTGCCCCTGGGGTTTCCCCTGTATTCCGGCTCATCCAGATCGTTCAGGCGCGGTCCCTTTTGGGCCATAACTCTCCTCCTCTTTATCCGCAGAGCGACGCTGTGTTAACCTAGTTCCAGTCCGAAAAGTTCTCCTTCCCGACGGAAACCAGCTTCCCTTCACCTCATTCATCTTCTTCATGCTGCCTGTCCCCGCTTGACTGGCCGGTTTCCCCCAAAAGACCACGTCCTTTCCGCTTTCCGCTCCGCCCTGTCCCGCTCAGCCATGCGGCCTGGGCTTTTCGATATTCCGCTTCGGACTCGGTCCAGCCGAATCCGGGGGGAACACCTCCGCGCCTCTCAGCCGGATCGGCCCTTCCGCCGTCCAAGGAGCAGAAAAGCTCTTGGAGCCGCCGAAGGAACTGTTCGCGATTTCCGTCCTTGTCCTCGCTTCGCACCAACACACTCCCCCTTCCCGCCTTTTGCCCCTCCTGCCTCCAGGCAGTTAAGGAAAAAATTTTACCACTAAATATATATAGCACATTCCCCGCTCCGGCTCAATTCCTTGTTCATGTGACAGGTCATTGCGCCTGTCAGAAAGGGGCGGCGTCCGGAGCACCCTGGCCCTGGAAGATCCCGGAGCTGTTGGGACAAGGGATTTTGCCTTCGCCCTGATTGTGTAGTATGATAATAGGTTGTGTTGTCCTGCTTCAGGAAAGGTGTTTTATGAAACCCAGCGATGCGCTCCACCCGCCTTGCCCTGTTGAATGCAGCTGAGCCGCCCTGCCGGAGGCAGGATTCAACAGGGCGGGCCTCGCTTGCCAATTTATCCTTGAAATTCAGCTAATCGGACACATTTTCCTGCAAAAAAAGCCCCCATCTCCGAATGGACATGGACATGGGAGATATCGGGAAACAAGGAGGTGGAAATGCCCCCGGACCTTGGGGACGCCATTGAGCAGGCTCTTACAGCCGGCTCGAGGAGCCTGGACGAATCCGAAAGCAAGACCTTTCTGCGGGAATTCACCATTCCGGTGATCCCCGAGCGCACTGCCGCGTCCGCTGAGGAAGCGGTCCGTGCCGCGGAGGAAATCGGTTATCCCGTGGTGCTCAAAGGGCTGGCCCGAGATATTGGACACAAGACCGAAGCCGGCCTGGTCCGGCTCGGACTGGAGCATAGCGGGGCGGTCCGCCATGCTTTCCAGGAGATGGAAGGAACCCCGGGGCTCCGCGGAGTGCTGGTCCAACCGCAGATCAAGGCGGAAAGGGAATTCCTTGCCGGTTTCTTCCGGGACCCGCAATTCGGGCCGGTGCTCATGTTCGGCCTGGGCGGGATCTTCACCGAGGCCCTCTCCGACGTGAGCCTCAGGCTGGCACCAGTTACCGAGCAGGACGCCCGGGACATGCTCGCGCAGATCCGCAGCCGCAGCCTGCTGCAGGGGGTCCGCAATCAGCGGCCCGCGGACGAAGCCGCCCTCGTCCGCACCTTGACCGGACTGGGAGAATTGGCCCGGGACTATCCGGACATCCGGGAGCTGGACATCAACCCTCTCCTGATCACGGCTGAGGGAGAAGTGCTCGCGGCGGACGCCCTCGCGGTCCTGGAGCGCGGACAAAGCCTTCCCGGGTCCCGTCCCGCAATCTCCCCGCGCACCACCGAGGAGTTCTTCCGGCCCCGTAGCCTCGTTTTCATCGGCGCCTCCTCCAGATTGGGCAAATGGGGCCATCTCCTGGTGACCAACGTCACCAGCGGCCGCTTCCCGGGAGCAGTCTACCTGGTAAACCCCAAGGGCGGCACCATCGCCGGCCAAGAGGCTTATACCTCGCTCGACTCCCTGCCAGAGACACCGGACCTTGCCGTGGTCACCATACCCGCGGCCAAGATCTCCGGACTTCTGGAGGACCTCCGGCACAAGGGAATCACCCGGATGGTCCTCATCGCCTCCGGCTTCGCCGAAACCGGCCCACAGGGCCGGGAGCTGGAGCACGAGCTGGTGGACAAGGCCAACCGCCTGGGTATCACCATTCTCGGGCCCAACACCATGGGCCTGTGCAACCCGCACCACAGCTTCTACTGCACCGGCTCCATCGTCCAGCCCAGGCCCGGCTCCACGGCCATGATCTCCCAGTCCGGGAACATGGGGGTGCAGCTGCTTTCCTTCGCCGAACAGCAGGGCATCGGGATCCGCTCCTTCTGCGGCTCGGGCAACGAGGCCATGCTCAGCGTGGAGGATTTTCTGGACTATCTCGCCGAGGACGAGCTGACCCGAACGGTCATGCTCTATCTGGAAAGCCCCAAGGACGGGCACCGCTTTCTGGACACCGCCCGCAGGGCATCCCGCAAGAAGCCCATTGTCCTGCTCAAGGGCGGCAGCACCAAGCAGGGGAGCAAGGCCGCGGCCAGCCACACCGGAGCCATGAGCTCGGACAATGCGGTTTTCGACGGCCTCTGCCGCCAGGCGGGAGTGATCAGGGTGGACGGGCCCATGGATCTTTTGGATCTCACCGCAGCATTTTCCTCCCTTCCCCTGCCCCAGGGCAGACGGGTGGCCGTGGTCACCCTGGGCGGGGGCTGGGGCGTTATCACAGCGGACATGTGCGCCCAGTACGGGCTCGTGCTCCCCGAGCTGAGCCAGGAGGTCCTGAGCTTTATGGACGCGGAGCTGCCCCCCTACTGGAGCCGCTCCAACCCGGTGGACCTCGTGGGGGAAAGCGATCTTTCCCTGCCCCTCAAGGCCATGGAGAAGCTTGCGGACTGGGACGGCTGCGACGCGGTTATCAATCTGGGGATTCTGGGCAGACGGGCCTTTGTCCAGGATTACCTCAACGCGGTGCGCCGGGTAGACCCCGGTTACTCCGAGGAGTACTTGCAGGACGTGGACCGGGAGCTCGCCCGCTTCGAGCAGGAGTACGTGGAAGCCGTGGCCTGTCTCATGGAGACTCATGAAAAGCCGATATTCGGTGTACGGCTGCAGTCCGGGGAATCGGACCGGACCATCGAGGAGGCCTCGGGTTCGCGATATCAGAGCGTTTTTTTCCACACCCCGGAAAAGGCGGTCAAGGCCTGCGCCATGATGTACCGCTACAACTGCTTTCTCTGCGGGACTTGCGAGACCTGAGCCCTGACACGGATCGCACGTTTTCTCCACCTGACTCGGACCAAAGTTATGCAGAAAGAAAATCTGGAGGAACGGGCCCATGGCGAGCTTTGAACAAGGCCCCATCCGACCGCCCAGCGAGGCGGGCAGCCTGCTGCTTCGCTTCACCAGGAACTGCCCCTGGAACAAGTGCGCCTTCTGTCCGGTGTACAAAAGGCGGCGGTTCAGCCGCAGGAGCCTGGAGGAGATCCTGGAGGACATAGACGCCGTCTCCCGGATGCTCTCGGAGATGCGCAGCTTCGCCCGTTCGCTGACCGGAGGGGAGGATCTCGACCCGGGTGTCATGCAGCGCATCCTCAAAAGCGGGGATTGGAGCGAGCAGTACAAGCAGCTCGCCTTCTGGGTTCTCCAGGGCGAGGGCACGGTTTTCATCCAGGACGCGAACAGTCTCATCCTCAAGACGGAGGTCCTGGAACAGGCCCTGACGGCCTTGCGGAGCAAGATCCCCCTGGTGCGGCGGGTCACCATGTACGCCCGCAGCAGCACGGTGGTCCGCAAGAGCGAGGAGGAGCTCACCCGTCTGCGCCGGGCAGGACTGGACCGCCTGCACATCGGTATGGAAAGCGGATCGGACCGGGTCCTGCGCCTGATGAACAAGGGCATGAGCTCAGAGCAGCATATCCAGGCGGGACAAAAGGCGGTGCAAAGCGGATTCTCCCTGTCCGAGTATATCATGCCCGGGCTGGGAGGCAGGGAGCTGTCCCGGGAGCACGCCCTGGAGACCGCGCGCGTGCTGGACGCCATCAACCCGGACTTCATCCGCCTGCGCACCTTGCAGATCATGCCCGGCACCGAGCTGGACGCCATGCGCAAACAGGGCGGGTTCACTCCCTTGGACGACGACGAAATCGTCTCCGAGATCCGGCTCCTGATCCAGTCTCTGCGGGAAACCACTGCCGAGCTTGCCTCGGACCACGTCATGAACCTGCTCCAGGAGGTGCAGGGCCGCCTGCCCCGGGACAAGGAAGCCATGCTGGGTGTCATCGAGGAGTACCTCGGCCGCCCCAGGGAAGAGAGGCTGCTCTATCGGCTGGGTCGCCGCGCCGGAAGCCTCGTCTCGCCGTCCCAGCTCGACGAGCCCGGCACCCGCCAGCAGCTGGAGCGGGCTCGCAAGTCCCTGGAGGCCCAGGAAGGCAAGGATCTGGAGGCCATCATCACGGATATGGGCAGAAGCCATCTCTGATAGGCACCAAAAGGCAGACAGGACGAAATCGCGACTATGATCAATCTGGCTCCGTCCCTGCAAACCGCGCTGGGCAGCTCCATGCTCTTCTCCGCTGCGATCTGCTTCGGAGGAGGAGTGCTGGCCAGTCTCTCCCCCTGCGTCTATCCCCTGCTCCCGGTTGTCGCCACCTATGTCGGCTCCAGAAGCATCGGGGACCGGACCCGGACCAGGGCCTTCTTCATGTCCCTGGCCTACGTCCTTGGGCTGGCGGTGGTCTATACCGCGCTGGGCATGGCGGCAGCCCTGACCGGGAGCCTCTTCGGCGGGATCGCCAGCAGTCCCTGGGCCCGGATCGTGGTGGCCAACATCTTCATTCTCCTGGGGCTGAACGTCCTGGAGGTGATCCCCCTTCCCTTTCTTTCCGGAGGTGGAGGCGGCAGAGGTCGGGACAGACAGGGATTCTTCGGGGCCTTCACCCTGGGGGCGGCCTCCGGGATCGTGGCCTCGCCCTGCACTGCTCCGGTGCTGGGAGTGGTGCTGACCTATGTGGCCACCACCCAGGACGTGATCCGGGGAGGCGTTCTCCTCTTCGCCTTTTCCCTGGGCCTGGGGCTCCTCCTGATGGTTGTGGGCACCTTTGCCGGGGTCATGACCGCCCTGCCCAAGCCCGGAAACTGGATGAACCTGCTCAAGAAGATACTGGGACTGATCATGATCGCCATCGGAGAGTACTATTTGATCCTTGCGGGACAGGTCATGTTCTGATCCCGAAAGCCGGCCGGCCATCGCCCCTTTTATCTCAACCCCAACAAGGAAAGCCAAGTCATGTCACGCAAAGCCCTCGCTTTCTTCTGCTGTCTCGTTCTCATCGCCGCGGCAGCTGTGTATCCAATCCCCTCGTCCGCCGCGGGGAAGGCCACCTCCTTCGAACTGGAGACCCTGCAGGGAGAAACAATGAGCCTGCAGGACCTGACCAGCGGGGGACGTCACCTGCTCCTGATCTTCTGGACCACGTGGTGCCCCAGCTGCAGGCAGACGGTGCCCGAAGTGGACCAGATCGCCTCGGATTACAGCCGCGACGATCTCTCTGTTCTGGGGATCAACGCGGGATGGAACGACTCCCGCTCCCGGGCCGCTCGATTCAAGGAAGAAAACGGGCTCGACTTCCCCATCGCCTTTGACAAAGGGAGCCGGGTTTCCAAGGACTACGGCATCCGCGGCGTTCCCACCCTGTTCCTCATCGACCCCCAGGAAAACATCCTCTTCCAGGGCTACAGCGTCAATATGCGGCTGCTCCAGCTCCTGGAGCAGATCGAGTCCGAATAGGCCACGGTCCTGGACCGATCCCCCCGGA
>JAIPDU010000088.1 GCA_021737525.1 Desulfohalobiaceae bacterium
GCCAGGACCCTGCCGGCAGACGTGGCGCAGGGCAGGGCAAAGTTCCCCGCCCCGGCGTAGAGATCGGCCACCCGGTCCAGTCCGGCGGTCCTTCGCTCCACGAAACGCACCAATTCCTGATTGAGACGCCAATTGGCCTGGAAGAAGGAGCCGGCCAGCGGCATAAGCCGCAGGCCGTATTCCGGCAAGGGCAGGATGAGGCGTGTTTCATCCCCGTCGGCCCGGACCTCCCCGTTTTCCGGGCTCGCGGCCAGCGTCCGTCTTCCGGGGGCAAGCTCGCCGCTCAGGCGCCGGGCCCCTTCGGCCAGGGTCCGGGAGAACAGGAGGCAATTCGGGCAGGGAACCAGCTCCCTGCTCCCCAAAGCCTTGAAGTGGGGCGCGCCTCCCGCGACCTCCACCTGTCCCCGCCAGCGATAGCGCCAGCCGGCAGGGCTGGGATACACCTCCGTCTGATCCGGGGCCAGATCGGCCCATTTCCTGCCCAGGCTGCGCCGCATCTCGGAGAGAAAGAGCCCGCGCTTTTGCTCCAGCTGCTCCCGCTGGGGGATGTGCCCGAAACGGCACCCGCCGCAGCGGTCGCTCAAGGGGCAGGGATGCGGCCGCCGTTTGGGGGAGGGTGCCAGGATCTCCAGCCACTCGGCCCGGACATGATCCTTCTTGCTCGCAGTAACACGGGCCCTGACGCGCTCACCGGGAAACACCCCCGGCTGCAGCAGAACCACCCGCCCGGTGTCCTCCCTGGCCAGGGCACGTCCCCGCCAGATCAGGCGCTCCACATCCAGAACGAGCTCGGTCATGGCTCAGGCCTCTGCGGCTGGAAAGGCACGCCTTCGCCGGATCCACCAGACCAGGGCGTAGACCGCGATGGTGTCCAGCCCGGCGATGCCCACCTTGACCGCCCACTGGCCCAGGATAAGCGGCACAAGAGGCATCTTTCCCGCAAAGGCGATGCTGATGAAGAGACAGGAATCCAGAAGCTGGGAGGAAAGCGTGGAGAGGTTGTTCCGCAGCCAGAGATGGCGGCCGCGGGTGAGCCGCTTGTAGAAGTGGAAGGCCCAGATGTCGTGGTATTGCCCCACCAGGTAGGCCGTAATGGAGCCCAGGATGATCCGCGGGGTCAGGCCCAGGACCTGCTGAAAGGCCTCCTGGCCCTGCCAGAAGGCTGCCGAGGGCCACCACAGGGCGGCCTGGATCAGGCCCAGACAGGCCAACAGGGTCACAAATCCGGAGAGGACCACTTCCCCGGCCCGCTCGCGACCCCAGACCTCGCTGATCACGTCGGTGCAGATAAAGGTCAGGCAGTAGCCCAGAACACCCGCGGGCACGGTGATCCCGAACACGGTCACGATCTTGGCCGCAAGCACGGAGGAGATCACCAGGCTCCCGATGAACAGGCCGCTCAAGAGGATGAAGGCCCGGCTTTCCGTCGCGTCCCGCTTCATGGCGTCTCCGGTTTCCCCATATGAAACTTCGAAATCCTGACTGGTGACTCGTTATTCGTGAACCGTGATCCGTGAACCGACTCACCGACGCACTAACCCACCGACTCAATGTCTCACTGACTTACTGACTTACTGCTTTACTGACGCACTGACTCACTGACGCATTGACCATCGACCAACCCACCACTTCATCTCCTCGTCTCGGAAACCCTGAACGGGGAACGGGGAACGCGGAACGGGGAACCCCGTTCACAACTCCCCCTGCACCGCCGTGGTCCTGAAGCCGCCGCGAATGTTGTATTCCGTGGTCACCCGCAGGCTGTCCGTCTCCAGCGCCTTGGCGAGATCGCGGTAAATGCGCAGGGTGGCCTCCTCCTGATAGATGCCCACTTCCTTGAAGCTGGTCACGTAGTACTTCAGGGACTTGAGCTCGACGCATTTGCCGCCGCGGGGATAATATTCGATGATCAGGCGGGCCACGTCAGGCAGGCCGCTGAAGGGGCAGACCGCCACGAACTCTTCCGTCTCGGTGCGGATGTACTGGTCCCTGCCCTCGAAGTCCAGGGTCTGGAGATACTCGCTTTTTATGTGCTCCTGTCCCTTGAAAGGGAAACGCTCTCCCTCGGCTTCCGGCATAGGCTGTGGTCCTCACTCAGGAGTGGATTCCTTGGCCAATCTCTGCTGCAATCCCTTGACCAGCAGGGGCCAGGCTATAGTCGCGTCGCAGTGCACCTCCGCAAAGCGCCCGCCCTGCTGAGGGGAGACGAACTTGCCCCAGGAGATCCCCTCCTGGTAGGAACACCCGGACAGCCCGCCCCAGTGCTCCGGCTCGGGGCAAATGCGCACTCCGTAGTGGAAGCGGCGGACCCTGTCCCAGTCCAGATCCTGGACCTTCTGCGCGGTGAGCTCCACAAAGGGGCCCAGCTGCTGGGCCCAATTCCTGGGCACGCCCCCGCCGATGGTGAAGATCCCCAGCTTCTTGGCGGGCATGACCCTGCGGGTGTAGTGGAAGAGATCCAGAAAGGGGTTGAACTGAAAGGGGAGCTCGCCCGGATCGGCCTCCTCATTGGCGAATTCCGGATGCTGGGAAAGGAGGTTGATGGCCATGTCCAGTGCCAGCTCGGAGTCGGTGAATGCGGGGATGTACACCGCCACATCCTGCTCAAAGGCGCTCTTGAGCACGCCCCGACCCTGGTAGTTCTGGCTCAGATGCCGGCCCACGGCGCGGCACACCTTCTGGGAGCACACATGGCGGTCCGTCTGCAAAAGCTCCTGCAGCGCGGCGGACAGGACCTTTTCCGCCTGCATGAAATTCCGTTCCGGCTCCAGGGTGTCGTAGACCCGGTTCAGGCCCTGCCGGCAGAGCCACTGGTCGTCCTGGCCCTTCTCCCTTTCGTACTTGTAGTGCTTCAGACCGATGGACTCGATGAATCCGTGGGCCATGAGGGCCCCTGTGGAGACCAGGGAGTCGATCCAGCCCTGCTCGATCATGGTGCAGATGATCCCGCTCATCTTGGCCACGGTCATGGCCCCGGACATGGTGGCCACGACGTGGCACTCCGGATCCTGGACCATGGCCTGCAGGACGTCCAGGGCCTCCCCCAGCTTGCGCCCACCGAAGGCGGTGCTGGACATGGCCCGGAGCAGCTCGTCCACATCGCCGATCCGGTCCGGATCCAGGGCCTGCAGCGGTGTCAGCCCCAGCTCCTCCGGATCGGCCATCTGCTCCACCTTGCGCACCTGATCCAGTTTCCAGGATTCCCCGTTTCCAGATCCTTCGGTCATTCCCTCGCACCTCCCTGTCTCACGCCCGGGTCAAACGGGCCGGACACTCCGCCCGGCTCGAGACAGAAGGCGCAAGCCAGGATTTTATTGATGCACTGCACCGCCACGGATTCGGAAACCACTCCTCCCGCGGGAAGAGGGGCCAGCTCGCAGAAATCCAGCCCCACAAGCCGGACCCCGGGCAACAGATGGCCCCAAAGGGCCTGCACCCATTCGTAGGACAGCCCGCCGGGCTCCGGAGTCCCCGTTCCCGGCATGATGGATGGATCCAGGGCGTCCGCGTCGAAGGAAATGTACACCGGACTCTTGCCGACGAAATCCCGGATCCGTCGCGCGGCCTCCGCTGGAGGCGGCAAGTGATGGGCGAACAAGGGCAGCATGTCCGTTCCCGAGCGGGAGCGGATGTACTCCGACTCCTCCCGGCAGAGGCTCCTTAGGCCGATCTGCACCAACGGGACCCCGCTGTCCCTGAGCCTGGCCATGACGCAGGCATGGGAAAACTGGCTCCCCTGGAACTCGGGCCGCAGATCGGCGTGCGCGTCGAGCTGGATGACCACCAGGTCCGGGTGCTGCCCCAGATAGGCCTCCATGGGCGGCAGGGCCACACTGTGCTCCCCGCCCAGGGTGAGCAGGAACTCCTCGCTGCAATCGCAGTGCCGGTCAAGGTCCTGCCGCATCCCGGACAGCATCCCGGACGGGCCAGAAACCGGGGCCCGAAAGGAAGGCAGGCTCCGGAATCGGAGACTGTCCGCCAGATCAACACCGAGCTCCTCGTCCCAGGTCTCGATCTCCCGGCTTGCCTGGAGAATGGCCCGGGGACCGTTGCGGGTCCCTGTGGCGAAGCTGGCCGTCCCCTCATAGGGAACGGGCCAGACCAGTATCTCTTTGCCCTCGCTCTGGGGCAGATCCAGATAGGAGTTGTCCATGCTCGCTTCCTTGCGCTCCATCTTCTTACGCCGGCCCTGTTGAGCAGGCCGCGACTGTTCGGACCCTGCCGGGAGGCTAGGAGACGAAAACAGCCGCGGAGATGGTGGTGGTCCACAGACCGGCCACTCCGCGGGTCACGCATGGCGCGGAGGTGGAATCGATGATCGCGCCGCTCATGAGATAGATCTCGCGCCGCTCGTCGTAGTCCTTGTCCGGGTCGAAGTCGATCCCCAGGGTGGTGGCAAGCATGGTGGAGGCCAGATCCTCTGCGAAGTCCCCGATCTCCTGCTCCTCCGCCCCGAAGGCGTGGTGCTCGGAAATATAGCCGTAATGGCTCTCGTCCGCGGGGAAGGCCATGCCCACGGCGGATCCCACGAGCCGGCCCTTTTCGTTGGTGGCGTTCTTGGCCATGACGCAGTAGGTGATCTGCCCCGGATGCAGTTGCTGCACCCCCTCATCCACCTCGATGATCCGGCATTGGGGCGGAAAGATGCTGGACACGTAGACCAGATTCAGTTTTTCGATCTTGGCGTCCCTCAGGGCCAGCTCAAAGGACTGCAGCTTGTTCTTGTGCCTGCCTATGCCCCTGGTGAAAAACGCCTGACTCGGTACAAAGGTCATGAGGCAATCTCCTGCTCACGGACCGCAGCGCGCCGGTCCTTGTAGCTCTACGGACCTCCCCGGACAGAGGGGAGCATATCATTCCTGCCTGGATTTGTCGCGAAGGAAGGGCGTTCCCAAGCCGTATCCCTCGAGCCGCTGCTTGAAGCGCTCCGCCTCATTCGGCCCGCCGGTTAGCCGGACATGGATCCTGTACCACGTGACATCGTCCTTTTTCACCTCGCGCAAGTCCACCCGCATCCCCTTGGCCTTCAACTCCCCAACCACTTTTTCAGCCCGCTTCTTCGACTGCAGCGCAGCCACCTGGTAGCGATATTCATAGCGCGCGGCAACCCGAGCGGGCTCTTCTCTCGCCTGCTCTGAGGGCTCGCTCTGCGCTCGCTTCTCCTCTCGCAGACCGTCCTCACCTGAACCGGAGGTGACTGAATCCGGTGTGCCTGTGCCAGAGGTCTCCTCGCTCTGCTGGGACAGGGAGTTGAGGAACCCCAGCTCCTCGGCGTGAAGCGGATCGCCGCTACTCGCCCTGGGCTTGGGAGTATCCGCTGTCTCCTTCTGGGGCACGATCCGTGAGAGAGCCGGAATAAGCGTCTCCGGGTAATAGCCTCGCCCGATGATCACGCCGAAGATAAAGGCCCAGATCAGCGCGATTGCCGTCAGCAGGACCGCGGAAACAAGGCCGGACCAGCCGAAGGTAAGGGTGAAACGCTTCCCGCTTTGCTTCTTTCCAGAGGTGCGCTTTTTTTTTGTTCCGGCCATATACCGCTCACATCGTTTCCGGGGCCCCGACACCCAAAAGGGCAAGCCCGTTTCGAAGCACCTGGGCGACTCCGCCGAGCAGGGCCAGTCTGGCCCGGCAGAGCTCCTGCTCCGCCTCGTCCGGAATGAGCACCGGATACTTATTGTAGTAGCTGTGGAAGGCCCCGGCCAGATCGCGCAGATAGAAGCTCAGATGGTGCGGCGAGAGCGTGCGCGCCGCTGTCCGGAGCATATCCGGAAATCGGTCCAGACGCCTCAGGATGTCCAGCTCCTCCTGGGCGAGGAGTCTCCGCAATGGAGGCGTCCCCCCTTCCTCCACCTGGTAGCCCCTTTCCCTGGCCTTTTTGAACACGGAGCATATGCGGGCATGGGCGTACTGGACATAATAGACCGGGTTGTCCATGCTTTGCTGTTTGACCAGGTCCAGATCGAAGTCCAGGTGGCTGTCGCTCTTGTGGCTCAAGAAGATGAACCGCGCCGCATCCGTTCCCACCTCGCGGCAGACATCCGCCAGGGTGACGAACTCTCCGGCCCGGGTGGACATGGAGACGTGCTCCCCGTTTCGCAGCAGATTGACCATCTGCACCAGCAACAGCTGCAGGTCGTCCCTGTCCCGTCCCAGGGCCTGGACCGCGGCGTGCATCCGCTGGACGTACCCGTGGTGGTCCGCGCCCCAGACGTTGATCAGACGGTCGTACCCGCGCTGGAACTTGTCCGCGTGATAGGCGATATCAGTGGCGAAGTAGGTCAGCTCCCCGTCCGACTTGCGCAGGACGCGATCCTTGTCGTCCCCGTACTGGGCGGTGGCGAACCACAGGGCTCCTTCCTGCTCGTAAACGAGCCCTTGCTTCCGCAGGGCCTCGATGGTCCCGCCCATCTTGTCCCCGTTGGTCAGGCTGCTCTCGCGGAACCAGATGGCGTGGTCCGCGCCGAATTCCCGCAGGTCAAAGGCAATCTGCTCCAGTATGCGTCCCAGGCCGAAGTCGGCGCATTCCGCCACAGCCTTCTCCTCGGACTGGTGCAGCAGCTCCTCTCCGCGCAAATCCGAAAGCTCGCGGGCCAGATCGCGGATGTATCCCCCTTGATAGCATTCCTGGGGCAAGGGATCCGCGTGCCGCCCCCACAGCTCCCGGTAGCGAAGCAGGATGCTCCGGCCCAGGAGCTTTATCTG
>JAIPDU010000089.1 GCA_021737525.1 Desulfohalobiaceae bacterium
ACCTGAAAGACGAGCTCGGAGCTGGTGACGATATCTCCGCCGCGGCTGCCGGTCAAGCCGATGCGGTAGGTCCCCGCCTCACCAGCGGACTCCAGGGCACGGAGCACGTTGGGGCTGCTCCCGGAGGTGCTAATGCCCACAAGCACATCCTCTTTCCCGGCCAACGCCCTGACCTGCCGGGAAAAGATCTCCTGGAACCCGTAGTCGTTGCCCACCGCGGTTAAAACGGAGGTGTCCGTAGTCAGTGCCACTGCCGGGAGCGGAGGCCGCTCCATCCGGAACCTGGAGACGAATTCCGCCGCCAGGTGCTGGCAATCTGCGGCGCTCCCGCCGTTGCCGCAGAAGAGCACCTTGCCCCCCCGCCTCAGGCGGTCCGCGATGGTCCTGGAGGCCTGGGCCACGCGCTCCAGATTGGCCTCGAAGAACTCGGTACGGAGCCTGGACCCGGACTCGGAAAACTCCCTTATGATGGACATCTCGCTGCTGGTCATGGAATCGCTCTCTTGGCCTTTGCTCTTTTGTGTGCTAAATCGATCCAGTCATTTCGCTGCAATGCGGCAGGGGTTCCCTGTCCCAACCCGATGCCAGGCGGTTGCCACATGGACCATGCCAGGGAAAAAGCCTGCGCACCCCTTTCCGGAAACGGGAACAACAGCCAGGACTCTCGCTGCGTCAGTCTCATCGGCATGCCCGGTTCGGGCAAGAGCACCCTGGCCAGGGAGCTCTCCGGTTTCCTGGGCTGGCCCTGGCTGGACACGGACCACCTTCTGGAGGCCTGGTTCGGCGTCGGGCTGGAGACCCTGAAAGAGCGCCTGGGAAGGGAAGAGTTCCTGCGCTGCGAAGAGGAGCTCGTCCTGGACCTGTGGGTCACCCGCTGCATCGTGGCCACGGGAGGCAGCGTGGTTTACAGTGACGCCGCCATGCGCAAGCTGCAAAATATAGGACCCGTGGTCTATTTGCAAGCCGATCCCGAGGTCATCAGCTCCAGGGTGGCCCGGTTCCCGGAAAGGGGCCTGATCATGCAGCCCGGCCAGAATCTGAGCCAGGTCCACGCCGAGCGAAAACCCCTGTACGAGGCATATGCGGACTTCACCCTGGACACTTCCCAAAACGGTCCGCGGGACTGCGCACAGTACATCGCCCGCTATCTGGAGCTCGCATGAGCCGGGAAATTCTCCCCTCCCCCATGGTCGAGGAACTGGAACGGATCTACGCCGCCATGGAGACGGAATACGATCGCGTCGCCTCCCGCATCGGCCTGAGCTGCAAAGGCTGCCGGGACAATTGCTGCCGGAGCTACTTCCGGCACCATACCTATGTGGAGTGGGCCTTCCTGTGGCAGGGCCTGCGGCAACTGGAGCAAAGCCGTGTGGACCGCTTTCTGGAGCGGGCCAGGGAATACATGGAAACCGCCAGGCGCCGCCTGGACAGGAACGAGCAGCCCCGCATCATGTGCCCCCTCAACGAGGACGGCTGGTGCGCGGTGTACAGCTACCGCATGATGATCTGTCGCCTGCACGGGGTCCCCAATCAGGTGAGCATGCCGGACGGCAGAGTCAAGGCCTTTCCGGGATGCCACGTCAGCCAGGAGCTTACGCGGAACATGGGCCAGGTCCCCTACTTGGATCGCACTCCGCTCTACATGGAGCTGGCTTCTCTGGAGCGCCGCTTTTTGGGGGATAAGCGGAAGAGCCTGCCCAAGGTGGACTTGACCCTGGCGGAGATGCTTTTGCAGGGGCCGCCGGTTTTTTAGAGGACAAGATGAGATAGGCGGATGCCGGAGGACGGATGCTGAATGCTGCAAGCTGGATGCAAGACGCCGGAATGCGGCATGGAGAAAAGAGAAGGGATGTCGAAAATCGGAGCCCTTGACCGGCTTCAGGGCTCACACATACCAGTCGATCCAACACCTTCCTTCCATTGGAGCTTACCCGGACAACGAATCACCGGTCATGAATCACCAATCACAAATCACGAATAACGAGGAACGAATAACCGCCCGATCTATTTATAGCGGAAAATGATGCGTCCCCTGCTCAGATCGTAGGGAGACAGCTCTACCTTGACCTTGTCCCCCGGCAGGATCCGTATATAGTGCTTGCGCATCTTGCCGGAGATATGACCCAGCACTTCGTGCCCGTTTTCCAGCTCCACGCGGAACATGGCATTGGGCAGGGCCTCCTTGACCTCGCCCATGACCTCGATGGATTCTTCCTTACCCATATCCGTCCCTTGGTCTAATGGTTCATCCTATTCCTACACATCCACCCACTCCACACCGATCCCCAGCTCCGGATCCAGATCGACAACCGCGTATCCGGCTTGGGAATCCCTCTTGGGCAGCCGGAAACTGCCCGGATTGAGGAGAGTCGCCCCACCCTCGCGCCGCAGCTCCCGCCTGTGGGTATGCCCAAAGCAGAAGAGATGGACATCCCTTCCCAAGATGTCGGCCATTCGCTGAAGGGGATCTCCTGGGCCCAATCCGTCTCCGTGCAGCATCCCCACCCGAAAGCCGTGCAGGTCCAGCACCCGCGTGGCGGGAAGGAGCCCTTCCCCGAAGCCGGCGTCCATGTTGCCCCGTACGGCGTAGAATGCGGGATGCCCCGCCAGATAGGCCCAGACCGCCTCGCCTGCATGGTCCCCGCAGTGCAGCAGCGCGTCCATGTGACGCAGGCGGGTTTCGTATTCCTCTGTCAGCCGGGAGCTTGGACTGCTCAAATGCGTATCAGACAGGACCGCTAGACGCAACTAGAAAACTCCTTGATTCAGGGCACACTTGTTCTCGTTCCGTATTTGCACCGCTGCGCGCGGCGAAGAGCTTGGGGGTCGCAGTTGCGCGGCGGCGCGGAAAAGGAAAAGGAGATTCTTGGCGCTGGCCGCTTCACGGCATACGGGGACTGACGCCGCAAGCGCCGAAGAAAAAGAAGATGTTTTAGGCACGGGTGCCGCTGCGCGGCACATGCGGGCGACCTTGAGGTCGCTCGCGGCGAAGAAGGCTTTGAAACCAGGATCTCTTGATCTTAGGGCGGGTCGCGCCAGAAAAAATTCTTCTTAACCGTGGGTGCGTCAGCACCGGCGTGGAATCGAAGATTCCCCGCGCCAAAGATCAAAAAGCACAAGGAGAGGAAAACAGAGAAGCTTGGCTTCGCCTCAGGAAAAGAGGTGCTCCAGATCCCGGCGGGTGAGATTCTTGATCATGTCGTTGCTTCCGGACAGCACGGAGCTCACCATCTCCTGCTTCTTCTCCTGGAGGGAGAGCACCTTCTCCTCCACGCTCCCCTCGGTGATCAGGCGGTAGGATACCACCTTCTTCTCCTGTCCGATGCGGTGGGTCCGGTCCACGGCCTGCATCTCCACCGCCGGATTCCACCAGGGATCCAGAATGAAGACATAATCCGCCGCGGTCAAGTTCAAACCGGTGCCTCCGGCCTTGAGGCTGATCAGGAAGAAGCAGCTCTCCTCCGTCTCCTGAAATGCGTCCACGCGCTGTTTGCGCCGTTTCTGCGTGGTGCGTCCGTCCAGGGAGAAATAGGGCAGCCCCAGCCAGTCGAACTCCTGCTTGATCAGGCCGAGCAGCTTGGTGTACTGGGAGAAGATCAGGGCCTTGTGGCCGCCGGAGCGCACCTCCCGGACCAGCTCGCGCAGCTTGTCCATCTTTCCCGAATCCGAGCTCTCCGGATCCACCAGCCCGGGATGGCAGGCGATCTGGCGCAGCCGCAGCAGCCCCTCCAGGACCTTGATCTTGCTGCGGTTCATGCCCTTCGAATCCACGGCCTGGAGAACGGATTCCCTGTAGTGGGCGAGGATCTGCCGGTAGAGGCGGGACTGGTCTCCCAGCATGGGGCAGGTCAGGGTATGCTCCGCCTTGTCCGGTAGCTCCGGAGCGACCTGCTCCTTGGTCCGCCTGAGGATGAAGGGCTTGATCAGACGCCGCAGACTCTCCCCCGCCTCGGCGTCTCCCCGGGATACCGGCCCGGCCACCGCCTCCTCGAAGCGGGAGGAGGAACGCAAGAGCCCGGGATTGAGAAAATCCATCTGGGACCACAGCTCCGCAAGGCTGTTCTCCAGGGGGGTGCCGGTGAGGCAGAGCCGGTGCCGGGCCCGAAGCGCCTTGGCCGCCCGGAAGGTCTTGCTCCGGCTGTTCTTGATGGCCTGGCTCTCGTCCAGCACCGCAATGTCGAACTCGATCCCGCTCAGCTTGGCCGCGTCCCGGAGCAGGATCCCGTAGGTGGTGAGCACCAGGTCGGCTCCCTCCAGACCCCCTGCCTCCGTGGCCCGATCCGGCCCTACGTGGGAGACGACCTCCAGCTGCGGGGCGAAACGCCCCGCCTCCTCCCGCCAATTGAACACCAGGGAGGCCGGGGCGACCACCAGGGATGGCCCGTGGCCGCCGTCCCGCTTTCTCTGCTGCAACAGGGCCAGGACCTGGATCGTCTTGCCCAGACCCATGTCATCCGCCAGGACCCCGCCGAAGCCGAAGCGGATGAGGAACTCGAACCAGCTCAGCCCCTCCTTCTGGTACTCGCGCAGGGTTCCCCGAAAACCCGCTGGCGCCTCCCTGGGCTCCAGGCCCTCGAAGCGTCGCAGCTCGTCCCGGATGCGGAGAAAATGGTCCTCCAGGTCCGCGTGCTGGTCCTGAGCCACCATATGGTCCACAACCAGGGCCTGGGACTTGTGGTAGCGCAGATTGACGCTCTCCCCGGAAGGGCCCCTGGAGTCACTGCCCTCTGTTTCCAGACCCAGGGCCAGCTCGCCCGCGTGCCTGCGCAGCCAATCCAGGGGAAGCATGCCCCGGCTGCCGTCGTCCAGCCGCACCGTCCGGTTGCCCTGCAAAAACTCCCGGACCGCCCGGGGAAGATCCACGGAGGTATCGGAAAATTCGATCTCCCCCTCCAGGTCGAACCAGTCCATTCCGGAGGAGGACACCTTCACCGAGGGTGTGGTCCCCTTGCGCAGCGGCTTGCCGTCCTTTCCCTCCACGTGCCAGCCCCTGTCCGTCAAGGCCTGAATCGCTTCCGGAGCCCGCTCCAGGGAACAGGCACAAGAATCCCCGCTCGGCTCGAAGCCGGACTCCTCCAGCTCGGCCAGACACCGCCCCTCTGCCTCGCGGTCTCGAATCAAGGCGCTCCAGCTCTGTCTGTCCAGCAGGCGTTGCCTCTGATCCCCGGGAGACACGGCAAACTCGCCGTATAAAAAGGCCACATCCCCTTGCAGGCCTTCGTTGCCGATCTCCAGACACAGCCGCGGCAAAGGGGAAATATCCTGCACCTCCCGGAAACGCAGATCTTCCGGCAGCTCCACTGCGGGCGCATTGCCATGGGTCTCCAGGGCCTCGACGAAGTCCCCGATCTCCCTCCTGGGAACCCGCACCCGGAATCCGCTGGACTGGAGCGCCTCGAGCCGCTCGGAATCCACCCCCTCCAACCGGTGCAGGGTGTCCCCCAGGAGACAGCATGGCGGCGAGCCGGGGCATATCAACTGCGCCTCCTCCAGGTCGGTCCCCTGTCCATTCTCCCCGTCCAGGGAAACAAGCACCGGCTTGAGCTGCAGTGTTTCGGCCCGGGAGGCGTCATTTCCCTCGGGCAGGAAGGTCACCCGCAGATCCTCTCCTTCCCGAAGCGGAAAAGCCAGCACGTTCCCATCGGTATTGTGGACCCTGCAGCGTCCGCTCCGGGCCAGACAGGGGAGCAGGAGGCTCAGATCCTGATGGCTCAGCCGAGGGACCCTGACCGGGAAGGAGGAGCTGAGGCCCCCGGGCGCGGCGACCTGCAAAATCTTGAGCACCAGGTGGTCCTCCCGGGGCAGGCCGGCACTGTTCAGGAGCTTCCAGTCCACTCCCTTGGTCCGGCCCGGCTCGCCGTTGCGGCGGATGTACTGCTGGTAGGCGTTGAGCGAGGCGCTCCACCCCGTCAGGCGGAGCTCGTAGCAGAGGCGAAATTCTCCGGGCGCGCCGTCCAGCCCCGCGACCGCGCTATTTTGTTCCGCCCCTCGAGGGAAGAGAGCGCTGCGCCAATCCTGATCCCTTGGCGCGGGGTGTTCATTCCGTGAGGATTGGCTCGGAGGGGGTGCGTCATCTGAAGCAGCAGAGGAGGGGCTCTTCCCCGTCGAAGCAGTAGGGGCGTCTGTCCCAGTCAGGGTCCGGTCCGCGGCGACAATGGCCGCCCAGAGGTGCTTGCAGGCGTTTCCGCGTCGAAAATAGGGGCAGGTGCAAAGGATGCGGAATTTGCTCTCGTCCTCCTCGTCCTGGGCGATCTCCACGCTGTAGGCCCGGCTCCCCCGCACTTGGCCGGTAACGAGCTTGAAAGTGGCCCGCTTAAGACGCACCCGTCCCTTCCGGGCGTAGCTGTTGCCTCTGGTGCGAATGGCCTGGGGAAAATAGTGCTTGAGGCTCTCCTGCCACGAATTTCCGGAAATATCGCTTTCTTTCATAATCGCTCAAGCGGGGTTTCGCCTTATGTCGCGCAGGGACAGGTGGAGAATGCATTCAGGGAAGGGGAAGTAGCAAAAATAATTTCCTCCTGCAAGGTGACTGAACTGCCACAAAAAGGGAGGGGGGCGAGGAAGGAAAAAAGGCCGGCTCCCTGCTCCGGAAGCCGGCCTCGAAACGGTGCGTATGCCCGGGCTACTCCCCGCCGCCCTTTCGGGCGATCACCCTGCCCTGGCTGTCGCTCACCGTGATGGAGAACATGCCATCGCCG
>JAIPDU010000090.1 GCA_021737525.1 Desulfohalobiaceae bacterium
TGAAATACAGCAGGGATGATGAGAGGGAAGCGGATCATCTCGGGCTGCAGTATCTGGCCCGGTCCGGCTATGATCCGGAGGGCATGGCCAGATCCTTCGAGCGGATCAAGGAACGAATGCGATTGAGCGGGGCCGGATCCGGCCCGGCATACATGTCTACGCATCCCGGAGTGACGGAGCGGATTGATTATATTCGTGAAGTGGCCCTGCGCCTACAAGGCGGTGAGTCCCGGGATTTGGAGCCAAGTCCGCGTTTTCGAAAGGTCCAGACCTTGCTCAGGGCCAGGTATACGGAAGCCCGTTCCGCATGGAATTATTTCCAGCAGTACGAAGGCGATCCCTGCCTCCGGCGATTGGGGAGGGGAATAACCGCAGCGAGGCTCAACCGGGTTGACCGGGCCAAGGAGCTCTTCAGTGGCCCCCCTCCTTGCGAGGAAATAAGCGCCCTGTGGCACAGGGAAGTGGGCAGGTTCTACTTTGGGCTTGGCCAATTCGACCGGGCCCTGACCCATTTGAACAAGGCGCTGCGGGAGTCGCCCGAGGACTACATGGCCCTTTTCTTCCAGGCGAGGATTCTCGGGGAGAAGGGCGAGACCGCCGAGGCGGTGAAGGCCTTGCGAAAGGTCCTCCGCTATGTCCCGCAGGATCCCGAGGTGCACAGGACCCTGGGCAGGATAATGGGCCGCTCCGGGGACGCTTTCTCCGGGTATCTCCATTATGCCTATGCCGCCCTGTATCGAAACAGGAAGGAGCAATGCTCCAAGTACTTGGACAAGGTCAGGGAGATGGCCCAAACAGGACAGCAAAAGGAGAAGCTGGAGCAATTCGAGGAGAAATACGAGGTCCGGAAGAAGTACTGGTAGCTGGTGCCCGTCCGAAAAGCCCTTAAAATCAAAGAACTATATTAATATTTTTTGTTTCGTTCCGCAAAGCGGAAACCATGGATCGTTTCCGAATGGTAGCAAGCTGTCCCTCTGAAGAGCGTTGAACAAAGGGATTGCTTGACAGAGAGCGCGGTTTCCATGTAGTGCCGATTCGGACATTCCGGATAGATAGTGCTTGGACGAAAACTCACCCGCCTAGTTCGTCGCTGCAAAATTTTGAAATCCTCATGTATTAATATACACTGTGGTTTCAAAATTTCGTCTCCTTGTATCTGGGCAGGTTTGCGTCCAATCACGGTTTTCGGTCAGGCACTGGATAAATGGAGTTTCCCTGTCCCGAACAGACAGCGGCTCGAGCGGGGATAACTCCTTTTTTTCGGCCATGAGGATTCGGCCCGCTTTTATGGCTCTGCGGCAATGCAGGGCCCTGCACCTGAATCGATCACGCTGGCAGGGAAAAACAATAAACTTATAGGAGCAACAGTATGTTCGGTGAAAATCTTGCCTTCGCCATGGGGGCACAAGGCGGAGCCGGCGGCGGACAGGGCAATCCCTTGGTGGCCTTCCTCCCCCTGATCATCCTCTTCGTTATCTTCTATTTTCTCTTGATCAGGCCCCAGCAGAAAAAGGCGAAGGAACACAGGGAAATGCTCAGCAGTCTGCAGAAGGGTGATTATGTTGTCACCGGCGGGGGATTGTACGGCCGTATTACCGCCGTATCCGAGGACGAGGTGATGACCCTGGATCTGGGAAACAACATGGAGGTCAAGGTCAATCGGAACTATATCTCCAGCAAGACGGACAAGAAGGTCATATCCTCGGGCAAAAAGGGTTAGTCCGCGCATAGCGCCCTGTTCGGGAACAGTCGGCTCTTGCTCCGCGCTTATGGGCGAACTGGCCTCCGGAAACCAGAATCAGCTCCTTGGGTCCTTGTAACGTGCCCGCAATTCCGGCGCTTGGCGAGCCAGGGGGCGCTTTGGCGCCTCGAGACAGGCCGATTCGCGGATTCTACGCAGTCTCGCCAATTCTCATAAAGGAAATCCTCGTATGCGCATCAGCCTGACCTACAGAGTCATCATATCAGCTCTTGTGATCGGCCTCGCCCTTCTCTATGCCCTGCCGACCTTTTTGGGCAAGGAGAATCCCCTGCAAAGCGTTCTGCCAGACAAAGAGGTCAATCTCGGCCTGGATCTGAAGGGCGGGATGAGCCTGACTCTGGGTGTGGACATGGACAAGGCCCTGTCCAGCTCCCTGGGGCAGATGGGCGAGAATCTGCGGGTGCAGGCCAAGGACGAGGGGATCGTGATCATCCGGCCCCGGGTGGTGGGAAGCAATATGTTGCGCTTTTATCTTCTTGATGCGGACAAGGCTAAGCGGCTCCAGGAGATCATCGAGCGCAACTACGACAATAAACTGAGCATCCAGGGAAAGGAAAGCATGGGGCAGGGCAGGATCAAGTACACCCTGTCCATGACCAGCGAGTACAGGAACAAATTGAAGGAGATGACCCTGGATCAGGCCCTGAAGGTCATGCGCAACCGGATCAACGAGTTCGGCGTGTCCGAGCCGGATATCAGAAGGATGAAGGGCAACCGGATACAAGTCCAGTTGCCGGGTCTCGAGGATTCGGAACGGGCTGTGGAGCTGGTCAAGAGGACGGCTCATCTGGAATTCCGGTTGGTGGACGAGGACTCGAACGCGCAGAAGGCTGTCCGGGGACGACCGCCTTCGGGATCGGAGCTGTTCTATTTCGCGGAACAAGGGCCGGAGAGCAAGAATCCGAAACCCATTGTCCTCAAGAAGCAGGTCCTCATGACAGGACAGCACATCGCGGACGCCAGCGTTGCCTTCAACCGCTACAATCAGCCCTATGTCTCCCTGACTTTCGACGATCGGGGAGCGCGGATTTTCGAGCGGGTCACCGGGAACCACGTGAATGAGCGGATGGCCATCGTCCTGGACGGCAAGGTCTACTCCGCCCCCACCATCCAGGAAAAGATCCGCGGCGGCAGGGCGAGCATAACCGGCAACTTTTCGGATCAGGAGGCCCACGACCTGGCCATTGTCCTCCGGGCCGGCTCTCTGCCAGCGCCGGTGAATGTGCTGCACGAGCGAAGCGTCGGCCCCTCCCTGGGGCAGCAGTCCATCCAGCAGGGTGTCACGGCCCTGGTTGTGGGCGGGCTCCTGGTTTTGGTCTTCGCGATCGCGTACTACGGTATCGGCGGCGTGATCGTGGACCTGCTGCTAGGCTTCAACATGCTCATCATCATCGCGGTCCTGGCCGGCTTCGGGGCGACCCTCACCCTGCCCGGAATCGCGGGCATCATCCTGCTGGTGGGGACAGCCATGGACGCGAGCGTGCTCATTTTCGAGCGCATACGGGAGGAGCGGCGCAAGGGCATGAGCCCGGCCAAGGCCGTGGACGAGGCATTCGTCAGATCCTCCCTGACCATTATGGATGCCAACGTGACCACGATCCTGGCCGCGCTTATCCTATACCAGTTCGGAACGGGCCCCATTCGCGGCTTCGCGGTCACTCTCACCGTGGGGACCTTTGCCTCCCTGTTCACCGCGATCTTCGTCTCCAGGACCTTTTTCGAGTTCTGGCTCAAGCGCAAGCGCCCCGAAAGCAGCTTTAACCTCTAAGGACCGGATCCGTACAACCAAGCCGAAAGGAAGCACCCTATGGGTCTGCAGCTTATCAAGCCCGATACGAAGATTGATTTCATGAGCAAGCGGAAAATGGCCGCGCTCATCTCCGGTGCCGTCATCCTCCTGGGCCTGGTTGGGATCGTGTATCAGGGAGGCCTGAAATACGGGATCGATTTCGCGGGAGGGATCAACGTCCAGGTCCAGTTCGATCGGGACATCGATGTGGGCGAGCTCAATTCCGTGCTGGAGGGAACCGGATTGCCGGATCTCAGGGCTCAGCGCTTCGGCCAGAGCGGGAAACACCAGTATCTTTTGCGTATCCCTTCCGGCGCACAAGGGCCGGAGGAGGTGCGCGGCACCATCCAGAAAAGGCTGAGCCAGGGGCTGGAGGCGGATTATACCATCCAGCGCCTGGAGATGGTGGGTCCCAAGGTGGGAGAAGATCTCAGGAACAAGGCCATGCAGGCCCTGTTCTACGCTGTGCTGCTCATCTCCATTTACATTTCGGGGCGTTTTGAGCAGAAGTGGGGTATAGCCGGCGTCATGGCCGGAGGGCTCCTCGCCGGAGTCTACGTGCTTCAGCTGATCGGTCTCCCGGTGGGCTATTTGGCCCTGGCCGCCCTGCTCATCACCGTGGGGATGTGCTGGTACCTGCGGCTCAACTACGCCCTGGGGGCGGTCGTGGCCCTGGTGCACGACATCGTGATCACCGTGTGCATCCTGACCCTTTTGGGCAAGGATTTCGAGCTGAGCACGGTGGCGGCCCTTTTGACCATCATGGGCTATTCCCTGAACGATACCATCGTCAATTTCGACCGCATCCGGGAGATCCTGCGCAGCAAGAACCCCGGGCCCCTGGGCGAGGTCATCAACAGGAGCATCAATCAGATGCTCAGCCGGACCCTGCTCACCTCTGGAACGACCCTCCTGGTGGTCCTGTCCCTGGTGATACTGGGAGGCGGGGTCATTCACAACTTCGCCCTGGCTCTCCTTATCGGTGTCATTGTGGGCACCTACTCCTCTATCTACATCGCCGGGTCCCTGCTCCTTGGTATCGGCCCCACACCGGAGACCGAGGAGACCGAGGAGTCAGCGGGCCCGAAGAAATCGGAAGCATAGCTCCCCTCTTCCGCACATAGTCCGGGCCGGCTTGCCGCAGGCTTTTGCCCCCGTTCCCGTCCAAAAGTCCATGTTTCCGGACGGGAACGGCCTCATCCCCTGGCCGGATCCTCAAACACCCACATGCCAGGTCCTTTCCTCTAAAGCCCCATCCCTGGAAGGGGTTCCTTCCTGAAGGGAATACTCCTTTCACTTCCCGCTTATACTCCCGCATGAAGGATGATGCAAAGACACCGGCGGAAGGCTTGGGATATTGGGATGCCCTCAGGAGCTCCCCTTGGGGCAGAGCGTCGCAAAAAGGGAGGCGGCCAGGTCCTCCCCGGGAGGGAGCTGCCTACCCTGCGTCAAGGGATTCGGATTCTGGACGATCCGAGGTGAAATCCGGCGAGGTGGCAGGAAAGGAGACACGGTCTGCTCTGTTGGGTGGGGAATCGTGAGCGATGCTTACGGGACAGCCTGATTTGCGCTGCAGGGCATTTCTGAGCTTCTTCATGTCGGCCCGGGAAAGCAGTTCCTTTTCCTGGAGCAGTCGGTAGGCATGCATGGCGAGATCGTCGATGCGGTCATACAGGTCGGGGTGGACCTCCACCATGAGCTCGCCGTTTTTGATCCCGAATTTGACGGGCTGATAGACGATCCGGACCCTGGTGCCGGAATCCAGTTTATGGAATATTCGGGAGATATCCTCTGGATAAAGGCGTATGCAGCCGTGGGTGGCAGAGCGACCCACGGACCAGGCCAGATTGGTCCCGTGGATCCCGTAGTGGGAATCACCCAAGCCCAGCCAGTAGCGACCCAGTGGATTGTCCTCTCCGGCAGCGATCTGGGAGATGTCGTATTTGTCTTCGAGTCCCGGGGGGACGGTCCAGACCGGATCCTCGACTTTTTCCCGGATGAAAAAGATCCCTGTTGGTGTGGGGTTCTCGGACGTGCCGATGCCCACGGGATAGCTACGGATCAGCTCGCGCGAGAAATTGAAAAGGAATAAGCGCATTTCCGCGAGATTGATCACGATCTCGCGCTGATGGGGCTCATGGGGAGGGAGGGGAGTGATCCATGCTCTGGGGATGGAGATGTCCCTGCCGGGTGTGGGCATCCAAGTGGCCAGGGCAGGGTGCAGGCTGCGCAGTTCGTTGAATCCCAGGTCGAAATCGCGGGCTATGTCCAGCAGGGTGTCCTCTTGTTGGACAGTATAAGTGGTGCATCCGCCGATAACCGGAGGGTGACCCCGGAGCATATGGGACGGGGAAAAAGGGTAGAAGTAGTCGTTTATCTCGGCGGAAGCCGGAAGGAGCAGGGGGGAAGCTGTCAACAACAGCAGGAGCGCGGTCCAGGTGAAGATGCGTGGAGCCATGGCGACATAGCGAGCAAGAGAAAAAAACTCGACTCTGGACACTTGGGGTGATTCTCTCATGTTGCGAGCTGGAGGTGCTAGAGGTGGATTGGTTTTCGCCGGTCCCGGTGCATCTCGGTCGTGATTGAAGTCCTTTCGATGCGCGAGGCATTATGAATGTCTCGTTCTCAAGGAAAAAGGGGCACAAAAGCCGCATTCGTCAAGTCTGAAACCGAATGCGAGCTTTGTGCCCCTTCGGCCGTTGACTTATTCCATGGACGTCGTCGCTATGGTTGCAACGGCAAGGCAAGTTACTTGGACATCATTTTTTGGAAGATCCTTTCCGACTTCTGGGCGGATTCTTCCGCATCACTCGCCGCACTTTCAGCACGGTCAGCAGCGCTTTCGGCGCGGTCGGCGGATCGTTTTGCTTGCCTGGCAGCCTTTTGGGCCTTCATTTGGGAATCTTCGGCGGATTGCGCCTTGTTCAAGGCCTTGTCCGCCTTCTGATTGGCTTCCTGCACCTGCTGTTGAAGATCCTCAACCTGTCCTGTGGTAGCACAACCACTGAGCATCAGGCCTGCGAAAAGCAGAGCGATCAGTGCCATCATCGGCGCAATCCATCGTTTACCCTGTGTCATACATGCCTCCCTTATGGTTTGAAATTGTTCGACTTGGCCATCTTAATTCGACACATATTGCAG
>JAIPDU010000091.1 GCA_021737525.1 Desulfohalobiaceae bacterium
GAGCCGTTGCCGAAGCTGAAGTAGGGGGCGCTGTCCCCGGATGCGGCCCAGAGCATGAAGCTCCCCCCGTATCCGGCCCGAGGGTAGCGGCGATAGAAGGCCTTGAGATTCTCCGCGTAGGGGATGCCCTCCATCAGGCTCTGCGCCACGGCCAGGCTCAGCACGGAATCGTCCGTGATCCGGCACTGCGGGGTGACAAGCTCAAAGTCCCTGCTCTTGGTGGGCCGGGCCTCGAAGCGGGAGCCCACGAGATCGCCAATGATCGCTCCCAGCATTCCTTTCCTCCTTCTCGGCCATGTGCTCCCCGGGGCGTGACCCGGTGAAGCGAATTGTGGCACAATGGGATGATATCCTCATCTCCCGGAACCAGGCTCCGATTGCTTCCGGGAAAACAGGCAAGGAGCAGGCACATGCCCAAGACCAAAGGCAGCGTTACTCAGGTTATCAGGAAAGTGGCTGAGAATAAAGATGTGGTATCCCTGTATTTTGCCAAGCCTAAAGACAGTGATCTGTGCGACTACCGTTGCGGTCAGTTCCTGACCCTGAGCTTTCGGCAGAAGGACGGAACCTGGAGCAGGCAGCATCCGTTCACACTGTCCAGCGCCCCAGAGGACGATTTCCTCCGCGTAACCATCAAGCGGGCCGGATCCTTCACCCGGACCGTGCAGGATTCTGTAGAGGAGGGGGATGAAGTGCTCCTGGCGGGTTCTTTCGGCAGGTTCTGTCAGTCAGCGGACTACCATGGCCGGCTAGCGCTCATCGCCGGAGGGGTGGGCATCACTCCCTTTCTCAGCGTCCTGCGGCACCTGCGGGCCACGGATGCCGCTTCGGAGGTCGTCCTCTTCTGGGCCAACAGGACCTGGCAGGATGTTTTCGCTCGCCGGGAATTCGAGGAGCTAGGACGCGACCTGGCTTTGAGGGTGGTCCATGTCCTGAGCCGGGAAAAGCGGGTGCCTCATGGGGCTGACAATCCAGGCGAGCATGTGGAGCTGGGCCACATCGACGCGAATATCCTTCGAACCCATGCCGGTGATTTCGGAGAAGCAGGCATATTCCTCTGCGGTCCGCCGGCAATGCAAGAGGCTGTCCTGGCCGAGATCGAGGCCCTGGGTGTTTCCAGGGAGCGCGTGGATACGGAGAGCTTTGTCTACAGCTCCAGCTAGGCTCAGTTCCCCGTTTCGCGTTCCCCGTTCACCGTTCCCAGTTCCCCGTTCCCCGTTCTGGGTTGGGGGGGGCTGGGTATTCGGCGCTGGGTATTGGGTTTCGAAATTCGAATTTTGAATTTCTAATTTCGGATTTCGGGTTTTTGGTCCTTGGTGCTGGCCTCCGACGTCCGGGTTTCAGCAGTCACGGGCTTCAGGTTTCATGCGAGCCGTGTCTGGAGAGCCCGAGCCGGATGAGCTCCGCAATGAGATCCGTGAAGGAATATCCCACGGCTGCCGCGGCCTTGGGGAAGAGGCTGTTCGCGGTCATGCCGGGCAGGGTATTCGTCTCCAGGGCAAAGGGCCGCCCGTCCCGGACCAGGAAGTCCGTCCGGCTGTAGTCCGAAAGGCCCAGCTCCCGGTGGCAGAGAAGGGCCAGATCCGTGATCTCCCGGGTGAGCTCCTCCGGGATGGGCGCGGGACAGATCTCCTCCGCGGCCTGGGGGGTGTACTTGCTGAAGTAGTCGAAGAATCCGGAGGCGTCCGCGGGGCGGATGAGGATGGGGGGCAGGGCCTTCTCGCCCAGGACGGGGCAGGTGACCTCCTCCCCGGAAATGCTCTCCTCGATCAGGACGTAGTCTCCTTGGGCCAGAAGACGGTCCACGCCTGCGCGGATCTCCTCCTGTCCGGTTGCGCGGACCACATCCAGGCTGGAGCCCCCGGCGTGGGGCTTGAGGAAGACCGGCGGATCGAGCCGGCAGCGCCAGTCCGGGGCCGGGGGCATGGGCACGAATTCCCAGTCCGGGGTGGGGATGCCCCGAGCGGCGAAAAGGGTCTTGGCAGCAGACTTGTCCAGGGCAAGGAGAGATCCCTTGGGGCCGGAGCCCTGATAGGGGCACCCTGCCTGCTCCAGTACGGCCTGCACGACTCCGTCCTCGCCGGGGGCCCCGTGCAGGTTGATGAAGGCGAAATCGTTCGCTCCAGCTCGTTCCGGGAGTGTGGAAAAACTCGTGGCCGGATCGAAGAGCTCCACCTCGTGCCCCAGCTCCTCCAGGGCCGAGTGGATGGCGCTAACTCCCTTGAGGGAGACCTCCCTCTCGTTGGACCATCCCCCGCCGATCAAAAGGATACGCATGCACATCCACCTCCAGGCTTTGGGTTAAAAGCTTCTCCAACGCCAACACCCGGGCGTGCGAGCGGTAGATCTTCTGCATTCGCTCAAAGGAGTGCGCGTAGCGGCTCACAATATCCTCGAAGCGCTCCCGGACGGAGACGATGCGGTCGTGGACCACGCGCTTGTCCGCGTAGAGAACCGTTAGGGGAAGGAAGTGGCGCTCCAGGTTCAGCTCTCCGGGCCAGTGCACGTGGTGGATGACCCCCTGGGCGATGGCCGGATTGCCCAGTCGCTGCATGACCAGCGAGGCGCCGATTTGACTGTGACTGCCCTGGTGAACGATGGTATAGGCCTTGCCCAGGTCGTGCAGCAGGGCCGCGGCGCGGACTTCCTGGATTCGGACGTCCCAGCCGCGCTGCTTGGCCCAGGTGGCCAGGGAGGTGGCGATGCGGGCCACCATCAGGCTGTGGGTCCCGATATGCTCCGGCATGTCCAGCTCGCGCCAGAACTGGAAGCAGGTCTGGTCTTCCGGAATAGTCCCGGTGGACCGGGCGGTGAACCGGATATGGGCCAAGGGCGAATCCTGCATGAGGCACCTCGCACCAGCCCGCCTCCTCATTCCTTGCACGGAGCGAGAGGCTGGACTTTTGAGCCGAATTGGTCCAAACTCCCTGCACAGCAGCGCATGGCCCGCGGGACTTTCCAGGCGTCCTTCAGAAATGCAAGAGCCGCGGGAAGGGATGAAATCATGCTACAAAACATGACGGAAAAAAACAACAAAGCGGCCGACCTGCGGGAGCTGCGCGATCCGGATTTCTGCCGCGGCCTGGCCCGGAAGCTGCAAGAGATGCTGGACCGGGATGTCCGCTTCATGGAGGTCTGCGGCACGCACACCATGAGCATTTTCGGCAGCGGCCTGCGCAGCCTCATGCCCCGGGGACTGCACCATGTCTCCGGCCCGGGATGTCCGGTCTGCGTCACCCACGGCAGCGATATCGCCGCCTTCCTGGAACTGGCCCAGACTCCCGGAGTGATGCTGGCCAGCTTCGGGGACATGCTCCGGGTGCCCGGTCCCCGGGGGAAGAGCCTCAAGACGGCCCAGGCCGAGGGCGCCTCGGTCCGGATCTGCTATTCCCCCTTCGAGGCGGTGCAGCTCGCGGAGAGCAATCCGGACCGGGAAGTGGTCTTCCTGGGCGTGGGCTTCGAGACCACCGCCCCGGCAGTGGCGGCCACCATGGAAATGGCCCATGGCAAGTCCCTGGCCAATTTCAGCCTCTATTCCTGTCACAAGCTGATCCCCCCGGCCCTGGAAGCCCTGGCGGGCAAGCCCGGGATCCGGGTGGACGGATTCCTCCTGCCGGGCCACGTCTCCTCGATTATCGGGACGGAGCCATACCGCTTTCTGGCCCGCGACTACGGCATCCCCGCAGTGGTGGGCGGCTTCGAGCCCGGGGACATCCTCCAGGCCCTGCTCTTGCTGGTCCGGCGCATCAAGAGCGCTGAGCCGGGCGTGGACAACGAGTACAGCCGGGCGGTTAAGCCCGAGGGCAATCCGCGGGCCCAGGAGGTGATGCACCGGGTCTTCGAGCCGCGGGACGCCCTCTGGCGGGGCCTGGGAACCATCCCCTCCAGCGGTCTTGGCCTTCGGGAGGAATATGCCGCCCTGGACGCTGAGCGCCGCTTTTCCCTTTCCCGCACAGGTGGTGAGGATCCCCCGGGCTGCCGCTGCGGCGAGGTCCTGCAGGGAGCGATCAGCCCGGGTGAGTGTCCCCTCTTCGGCCGGACCTGCACGCCCTCGTCCCCGGTCGGCCCCTGCATGGTTTCCAGCGAGGGCAGCTGCGCGGCCAGCTACCACTATGATGTCGACGCGCTTTAGGCCGTTCCCCGTTCTGGGTTCAACGTTCCCCGTTCCGGGTTCAGGGTTCTCGGCGCTGGGTGCTGGGTTTCGAATGTGGCATTTGGGGCTTAGGGTTTTAGGTTCTTGGTCCCTGCGCCCGATGTCCGGGTTTTTTAGCAGTTATGAGTCACCAGAAACTGATTCCAGCCAGAAGTTTGATATGAGAAGCATTTCGCCCGCTCTGTGAGGATTCCTCCCGGATTGCGGGCAGGAGGAGAGGATTTGAGCGAAGAGCGCATCCTGCTGGATCACGGAAGCGGCGGCCTGGCCTCGCATCGGCTAGTCAGCGAGGTCTTTCTCCGACACATGGGGAACGAGTTCCTGAACGGCCTGGACGACGCCGCCTGTGTGGCCACAGGGCCACTGACCGCGGTGAGCACGGACACCTTCACCGTGGATCCGCTTTTCTTCCCCGGAGGCGACATCGGTTCCCTGGCGGTGCACGGCACGGTCAACGACGTGGCCATGCTCGGGGCCAGGCCACGCTATCTGACTTGCGGGTTCATAATCGAGGAGGGGTTCGCCCTGGGGGATCTGGAACGCATCGTTGCCTCCATGGCCCGTGCGGCGAAGGAGGCAGGCGTGCATGTCGTGGCCGGGGATACCAAGGTGGTCACCAGGGGGGCCGCGGACAAGCTCTTCATAAACACCACAGGGCTGGGAGAGCTCCTGCTGGACGCCCCCCTGTCCGGAAGCGGGGCGGAGGAGGGCGACGCCGTCCTGGTCAGCGGCAACCTCGGGGATCACGGCCTGGCGGTCTTTGCCGCCAGGGAGGGGCTCTCCTTCCGGACTCCGGTCCAAAGCGACTCCGCCTGCCTGAATCACATGGTTGCCGACCTGCTGCGGAATGTTCCCCAGGTGCGCGTGCTCCGCGATCCCACGCGAGGAGGGCTGGCCACGACCCTGAACGAGATAGCGGGGCAGTCCGGGCGGGACATTCTTCTCCGGGAAGCCGATCTCCCCATCGATCCCGAAGTCCGGGAAAGCTGCTCCTTTCTGGGGCTGGATCCGCTCTACCTGGCCAATGAGGGCAAGCTGATCTGCGTGGTGCCGAGCAGCCGGGCGGAGGAGGCCCTGGGGATCCTCAAGCGGCACGAGGTTGGCGGAAACGCCGCCAGCATCGGCGAGGTGGGAGATTCGAGCCGGGGCAGGGTGATTCTGGAGACGGGTATCGGCGGCAGGCGGATGTTGCAGATGCTGGAGGGCGAGCAGTTGCCCCGCATCTGCTGAGTATTGAGCCGGGTCCCGCTATGTGTCGTTCCGCTGTTTCGGCTCCAGGCCGAGCTCCCCAAGATCCTGGAAAAGCAGGTCCAGAGCGGTCCGAATTCCCTTTTGCGCCTGGGGCGTGAGCTCGGTCCCCGTCTCCAGGCTAAAGGGCCTGATCCCGTAGAGGACGATGTTCTCCGGCTGGGTCCCGGTGAGCTGGGTAACGGCCAGGACTTCGCTCAGGCCCAGCTGATGCGGTGACACCTTGTTCTGGAAGAATCCCGGCTCCTCGGAAAGGTCGATTCGGGTGACGCTTCCCGGTTCGGCCTCGTCGGAGTTGATCGCGTCCAGGATATACAGGCGCACCCTGCTCTCGATGGTGGAAAGCAGCTCCATCCCCGATGTCCCGCCGTCCAGGACCTCCACCCCGGGAGGCATCTCGTAGTCCCGCTGCAGCTTCCACACGGCCTTGACTCCCGCGCCCTCGTCCGAGAGCAGGATGTTGCCGATCCCCAGGATCAGGATATTCGCCTGTTCCGTGTCCTGCTGACTATTGCCTTCCAGTGTCATGGCTCTTCCTTCTCTGATTTGATGATTCATACGGTACAAGCTTTCATGGTTATGGATAATAAAAACCGCCAAGGCGCGAAGGACGCCAAGAAGATTATTTTGGCCTGCTGGGTTGAACAGCAGGCCAAAAGGCTTCGCAATATCGCCTCTTGAATGGCACTTTATTGATATCTCCTTGAAATAACGAATAACTGAATTGAAAAGATACACAAGAAAAGTGCAATCGAAGGCTCAGTTTTTGCTTTGCGGCAACCCCGCAAAGCAAAAGATCTTCCCTTGGCGTTCTTGGCGACTTGGCGGTTCTAAAACATACAAGGATGCCTGAACCGGATGAACCTGATTTTTTTCCGATGATTCATGTGCCTCAGGCCCGCATCCCGCACTTCCCAAGAAGATGGAGCCGGGAGGGATAACCCCCTCCCGGCTCCGAGCGAATTGATCCGGGTTGCTTGCCCGGGATTTTGCACGTTTACAGCGCCTTGACCTGGACCAGGTCGCGACGGTGTTCGTCGTGCATGTGGATAGCGCAGGCCAGGCAGGGATCGAAGGAGTGCACCGTGCGCAGAACCTCCAGGGGCTTGTCCGGCTCGGCCATGGGATTGCCCACCAGGGAGGCCTCGTAGGGTCCCTTCTCGTCCTTGTTGCTGCGGGGCGCGGCGTTCC
>JAIPDU010000092.1 GCA_021737525.1 Desulfohalobiaceae bacterium
GTGCCCACGCCCTTGGCGAAGCGGTCCTGATGCAGAAACTTTGTTCCGGGATGATCCTGTGCGGGACAGGGCCATTGCAGGCTCTCGGCGCAGTCCAGCCGCTGGTGGCTCATTCCCGCGTAGGAGGGCGTCAGGGAGGTGATCTCCCGGAAGATCGCCTCAGGGGAGTCGTAGCGGAATGCGGTGCTTCCCAGCTCCTCGGCGAGCAGGGAAAAGATCCGCCAGTTGGGCTTGGCGTCGCCCACCGGCTCGATGGCCTTGCGCACCCGCTGCACCCGGCGCTCGGTGTTGGTGAAAGTCCCCTCCGTCTCCGCGAAGCTCGCCCCGGGCAGGACCACATTCGCCACCTCGCCCACCTCGGTCAGGAAGATGTCCTGGACCACCAGGAAGTCCAGTTTCCCCAGGGCCTTTCGCACGTGATTCACATTGGGGTCGGCGAGCAGCGGGTTCTCCCCGAAAATATACATCCCCCGTACCCGGCCCTCATCCGCTGCATCGAACATCTCCAGCTCCGTGAGGCCCGGCTCGGGCGGAACCACGGCCCCCCAGGCCTTTTCGAACTTCTCCCGGGAGCTGTCGTCGGTCACCGCTTGGTATGCGGAGAACACATTGGGCAGCGCCCCCATGTCGCAGGCGCCCTGGACGTTGTTCTGGCCCCGCAGCGGATTGACCCCGGTGCCCCTGCAGCCGACGTGCCCGGTGAGCATGGCCAGGTTGGCCAGGGATAGCACGCCGTTGGTGCCGCAGGTGTGCTCCGTGATGCCCAGGGTATAGCATATGGTCGACTTGCCCGCGCGGGCGTAGAGCTCCGCCGCGGCGCGGATCTCCTCGGGCCGTATGCCGCTGAGCTCCTCCACGCGTTCCAGGGGGTATTCGGAAACCTTCTCCTTCAGGGCCTGGAGCCCTTCCGTCCGCTTCCGGATGAACTCCGGATCGTGCCACCCCTCTTCGAGAATGACCCGCATCATGCCGTTCAAGAGCGCAATATCGCCGCCGAGATAGGGCCGCAAATGGAGGTCGGCATGTTCGGCGACCTGTGTCTTTCTCGGGTCCACGACGATGAGCCTGGCCCCTTTCTGCTTTGCGCTCAATATCCTGCCCCCGATGATGGGGTGGGCTTCCGTGGGATTGGATCCGATGACCAGGATGCAGTCCGTCTCCTCCAGCTCACTGATGGAGTTGGTCATCGCGCCGCTGCCGAATGCCCGAGCCAGACCGGCTACGGTGGGGGCGTGTCAGACCCGGGCGCAGTGATCGATGTTGTTGGTCCCGAAGAGGCTGCGCACTAGCTTCGTGTAGACGAAGTTTTCCTCGTTCGTGGCCCTGGCGCAGCTGAGAAAGGAGAGGGCGTCGGATCCGTGGGTGTCCCTGATGCGGCCGAGGTTTTCCGCAGTGTAGGAGATGGCTTCCTCCCAGGAGGCCTTCCGGAGCCTGCCGTTTTTGCGGATCATGGGGCTTGTGAGGCGCTTGTCGCTCTGCACGAAGGCGTGCGCGTTCCAGCCCTTGATGCACAGGGATCCTTGACTGACGGGATGGGTGGTCAGAGGCAATGTGTCGCACAGCTCGCCGTCTTGCTCCGCAAGCAGCATTCCGCAGCCAACGCCGCAGTAGGGACAGGTGGTTGCCGTATGGTTGAGCATGGATGTTTCCCCCTTTGGGAGCCGTTGTGATGTTGCTGGAGCCATCAAATGGAACCTGCCTTCGAGAAGGTTCACCCGCCCTTGTTAGCCATTTTTCAGGCTTGGTTGTGTCCGGTTCCGACCGGGAATGAATGATGCAAGAAGAAAGAATGATATGTCAATTTTGACATATCATTCAGCGCAATCCACGGTCCACACCCATGGTAATCAACGAGACCGTGTCGTCATTTCTTCACATGGCTGCTTGGTGCGATGTTTCCGGGGAGCGGCAGGGAATGATATCCGTGGAATCGCGCTCTTCGTGCCAGCGAAGAGAAACCGCGAAAAGTTTCCTTTTCGCTCTTGGCTCAGGCGATCTTGCTCACCTCCACGTAGTGTTCCTGCAGGGCCAGGCCTCCGCCGGCGGGATCCCACTTGCGCAGCCCGCCGGGCATGAATTTGTTGTCCGCCGCGCCCTTGCCGTAGGCCCTGGTCTCCACGGGAAGGGTGTGGCCGAAGCCGTGGAGCATGAACACGGCCTCCGGATGAATCATGTCCGTGGGCTTGGCCCGGATCCGCTCCGAGTGGCCGTTGCTCCTGATCTGGACTGTCTCGTTGTCCCCGATGCCCAGTCGCTTGGCCTCCCGGGAGTTGATCCATAGAACGTTCTCCGGCATGCGCTCGTGGAGATAGGTGTTGTTCACCGTGTGCCCCTGAGTGTGCAGGGCGCATCTGCCGAAGGTGAGCCGGAACCGGTTCGACTGCGCTTTTGCGGGGGACTCGTAGGGCTTGAGCGAGGAAAAGCCCTGTTCCTCCAGCTTCCCGGACAGGATCTCTATGGAGCCGCTCGGGGTCTTGAACCGGAGCTCGTCCTTGTACACCTCCCGGGAGGCCAGGGGGACGATCCCGGTCTCCTGGAAATCCTCCACGCTCACCCCGGTGCCCTCGAGTTGATACTCCCAGATGTCCCGGATGGAGTCGTACGCGAGCTCCGGCAGATTCAGCCGCTTGGCGAGCCCGGAGATGATCTCCCAGTCCGCGCGGGTGTCAAATAGGGGCTCAACCGCTCGCTGCCGCAGGAAGAAGAAGGGCTGCAGCACGCTCTTGGTGGCGATGATGCTCTCCCGCTCCAGATAGGGGGACAGGGGCAGCACCACGTCGGAGAACCAGGCCGTGTCCGACCAGGAAAAAGTGACCGAGACGAGCAGCTCCAGGTTGGAGAAGATCTCCTTGAGCCGCTCCGGCTCGGGATAGGCCATGAGCGGATCGTGCCGGTAGGCGATGTACGCGGTGACGGGGTAGGGCTCCCCGCTTTCCATGGCCTCGTACATGAGGTGGGCCATGCCGGGGCCCTCCTCGAAATGGGGATACCGCCAACCCACTCCGTCGGCCCGCTTCGCCTGGGGCTTTTGGTAGAGATCCATGAACTTGTTCAGGCCCTTTTGCCCCACATCCCCGGGGGAGTTGGCCAGGGGCAGGCCGCCGCGGGCCCCGTAGGCCCCCAGCAGGGCGTTGATGATGTATATGCTGCGGCAGATGGAGAAGGAGTTGTCGTAGCGCGCGGTCATCCATCCGGGGTGCCAGATGACGGAGGGCGCGGCCGCGGCGAGCTCGGAGACGAAGGACCTGATGTCCCTGGCGGGGACCCCGGTCTCCTCCGCGGCCCACTCTGCGGAGTAGCCCTCCACGAAGGTCATCAGCTTGTCCAGGTCCCGGATGTGCCTCTTTGCGAACTCGCGGTCGTATTGCCCGGTCCGGAGCAGCTCGTGGATGACTGCCAGATTGAAGGCGTAGTCGGTCTTGGGCCGGACCATGAAGAAGCGGTCCGCCTTGGTCGCGGACACGTTGGCCCGGATGTCGATGACCGTGAGCCTGCAGCCCTTGTTCATGGCCGTGTTCAGGGCGCTGACCTCCTGCACGTCGATGGACTCGAAGAGGTTCCGTCCCTGCAGGACCACGTGCCCGGCCTTCTCCAGGTCGTAGACCACGTCCTTGCGGCCCAGTCCGGTCAGGGACTTGTGGGCGTGCTGCACGTTGCGGGCGCAGGAGGAGTCGTGGTTGCAGTAGTTCGGGGTGCCCAAACCGCGCAGGAAGGCCCGGTGAAAATCCCGGAATGGGCCGCCCCGGTCGGAGAAGCCCAGCGTCTCCGGGCCGTGCCTGTCCATGAGCCCGGAAAGCCGCTCCGCGACGTAGTCCAGGGCCTCGTCCCAGCTCGCCTGACGCCATTTTCCCTCGCCGCGTTCGCCCTGTCGGATCAGGGGGGTCTGCGGCCGTTCCCGGTCCTCGACCAGGGCCTTGCCAGCCACGCCCCTGGGGCAGATGCGGCCGTTCAGGTGCCGGAAGTGAGGGTTTCCCTCCAGGGAGCGGATCCCGCGGGAGTCCACCTCGACGCGGATGGGGCAGCGCACGGTGCACATGCCGCAGATGCTGTAGACGGATTGCTGGCTCATAGGGCCTTCCTCGTGACGGTTCGTGGTGCTTTGTTCCCAGCGGAGCCATCGTGCCGCCAAACCCGGAGGTCCGCCTCCTTCATCCGGGATGTCTTCCGGGCGCTCCTCCCGATTCGGCATGGACCGCCTTGACACCCAGGGGAACATGGGCAGAATGTACTCTGCGCTTCAGGGGATGACCGAGAGGTCCGGCGGCCGGAGGCTCCGAACGCAGGCCGAGAGCATATTTGCTCGGGGGCGGTGCGTTTCCGGATATTTTGGATAGAATCTACCCTCACCTCTATACAATGTCAAATTTGACATATGAAACATCCTGACAAACCCCAAGGTAGGTATTCTGTCCGATCCAAGGTCTGGATCGAGGACGCGGAGGGAAATGTCGTGCTGGGACCCGGCAGGTACCGCATCCTGGAGGCCGTCCGGCGGCTGGGCTCCCTGCAGGCCGCGGCCAAGGAGCTGCGCATGAGCTACAAGGCCCTGTGGGCCAGGATTTCGGCCACCGAGGCCCGGCTCGGGCGGGCCCTTCTGGACAAGGACCGTTCCGGATCCAGGTTGACTTCGACAGCGGAGGAGCTTTTGCAGCGTTACGTCCGGCTGGATCAGAATGTCGCCGAGGAGTGCGACGAGCTCTTCGACGCCTTGATGCGCGAGGCCCTGGAGGAGGGAGGACGCGACGGGGGGAAAGAAGGAGGCTGACCTCGCCGCGGACGACCCGTCAATAAAAGCGCCGCTTCGTATCCGGGCGCTCGCTACCGCCTCAGCCCCCCGCGTCGTGCCGGACAAGCGGCGGAAGATCGCGGAACCAGGGCCGGACCCGCTCCAGCTGTCCGGCAAGGCGGAACAGGGTGGTTTCCCCGCCCAGGGCGGAGATGCACTGGACCCCGCAGGGCAGGCCGTCCTTGCTTTTGTGCAGGGGAAGGGACATGGCCGGCTGGCCGGTGAGGTTGGCCACCTGGGTGAAGGGCATGCGGGCCAGGGAGACCAGGGCGGTGCGCTCCACCGCGCCGCTCCAGGACAGCAGCCTGGACAGGCCCAGGGATTGGATCGCGTCCAACCCCAGCCTTTCCCGGCGGGAAGGCCCGGTTTCCCCGATTCGGGGCACGGGGCCGGCGAGCACCGGGGTGAGCAGCAGGTCGTATTCCAGATGGAAGCGCCCCATGGCCCGCGAAATCTCGTTCCAGCGCTGCAGGGAGAGGCAGTAGTCCCTGGCGGTCATGATCCGGCCCTGCGAGGCGACCGCCCGGGTCGTGGCCTCCACCTCCCGGCGACTGACGCGCCTGCCGCGCAATCTGCCCATGAGCTCCAGGGCCGCGGCGGTCTGGGCGAAATACATCCGGATGTAGCACTCAGCCATCAGTTCCCCGTCGAAGGGGAGCGGCACCTCCTCCACCCGGTGCCCCAGCTCCTCGAGGAGGCTCGCCGTGCGGGAGACCGCTTCCCGGTTGTCCCGGTCCACGCCGGCTCCGAGGGGAGACTGCGCGGAGAAGCCGATGCGTAAGGGGGGCGGGTCTTCGCGGCTGGCCCGGAGGAAGGAGGTCTCCGGCTCGCTGATGAGATAGGGAGGTCCGGGGTCCGGGCCGTGCGTGGCGTCAAGCAGGGCGGCGCTGTCCCGGACGGAGAGGGACAGGACGTGGTCCGTGACCGCTCCTTCCCAGACCGCTCCGAAGTCCGGGCCCGTGGGCGTGCGCCCCCTGGAGGGCTTGAGCCCGAAGAGGCCGCAGCAGGAGGCGGGGATGCGGATGGAACCGCCCCCGTCCCCGGCTGAGGCCGCGGGCACGATCCGCGCGGCGACCGCGGCTGCCGAGCCCCCGCTGGATCCGCCGGGGGAGCGCTCCAGGTCCCAGGGGTTGCGAGTCGGGCCGAAGAGCTCCGGCTCTGTGACACCCATGAGCCCCAGCTCGGGGGTGTTCGTCTTGCCCAGGGGAAGCAGCCCGGCAGCCTTCCATCTGCGGACCATCTCGCTGTCCCTGGGGGGGACGAAATCCCGCATGGCCCGCGAGCCCGAGCTCATGGGCACGCCGGCAAGGGCGTGCTGCAGGTCCTTGAGCAGGAAGGGAACTCCGGAGAAGGGGGCGTCCCGGGTCGACTCGTCCCGGGATTCCGTGGTCCGCTCGTACATGGGCCGGATGATGGCGTTCAGCTCAGGATTAAAGGCCCTGGCCCGACGGACTGCCTCCGCGCGGACCTCCTCAGCCGCGATCTCGCCGCCGCGGATCAGGCCGGCCAGACCCACGGCGTCGTACATGGGGTATTCGGGAAATCGGCTCATGGGATCGTGACTCGTGCGGAGTTATACATGACACGCTTATTGATTCAGATCCGCGAAAGCCACCACGGGGTTTTTCGAGCGAGGAGGCTCCGGTTCTGAATTTTCTAAGGCTCCTCCTGCGGGGGCATCCCTGCCCCCACCCCTCACCCACTTTTGAGAAAAAGTGGGTGAGGGGTTTCCCCCACAGGAGGAGCCAAGAAAATTATGCAGAACCTCCACCTAAACG
>JAIPDU010000093.1 GCA_021737525.1 Desulfohalobiaceae bacterium
GTGGTGTCCCAGGAGATGATCCGGTGCTTTCTCCGCGGCGGAGCGGGGATCAACGCCATGGCCCGCATTGCCGGGGCGGACGTCTTTGTCGTGGATATCGGCACCGCGGCGGAGCAGCCGGAGGAGGACATCCCTTCGGGACGCTTCTTTTCCCGCAGGGTGGGTCGGGGAACGGCCAACCTGGCCCGTGGGCCGGCCATGAGCCGGGATCAGGCGGCCAAATCCGTCATGTACGGCTACGAGATATCCGCGGAGCGGATCCGGGCGGGGGTCCGCCTCCTGGGTACAGGTGACATGGGGATCGGGAACACGACCCCTTCCTCCGCGGTGGGCACTCTCCTTACAGGATATCCCATTGAGCAAATGGTGGGCAGGGGAACGGGAATCGACGACGAAAGGCTGAAGAAAAAGCGCGAGGCGATATCCGCCGGCCTGGAGCAAAATGATCCCAATCCCGAGGACGGACTGGACGTGCTGGCCAAAGTGGGGGGCTTCGAGCTCGGCGGCATCGCGGGTTGTATCCTGGCGGCGGCCGGGCACGGCATTCCCGTGGTCCTGGACGGTCTGATCTCCACTGCCGGCGCCCTGATTGCGGACCGTCTCGCACCCGCCAGCCGCGGATACATGTTCGCGGGCCATGTTTCCGAGGAACCGGGTCACGGGCTCATGCTCCGCCATTTGGGTCTGGATCCCCTCCTGGACCTGGGTATGCGCCTGGGCGAGGGCACCGGAGCCGCCCTGGCCATGAACCTCCTGGATGCGGGGGCAGCCCTGGGCAGCGAAGTCATGACCTTCGATCAGGCGGGGATCTCCCTGGAGTAGGCAAGGAAGAAAGCATGTCCCGCGACGGGATCTCCAGTCGCGGGATTATTCCTCCTCGGACTCCCGGATCCAGCGGGAGAGGGTGTCCACGATCTGGCGGGCCTGCTTTTTGTTGGTGATGTTGAACTTGCTCTGGGGCCGAAAAGTGCCGCCCACCTTTTTGTAGCGGCGGATGAGGTACTTTTCCGGTCCGTAATCGTCCTGCTGGGGATCGAACTGGCGGTAGCGGAAGAGGATGGTGGTCCAGGCCCCCTTGGTCAGGATCTCCTTGTCCAGCTCCTCCACAACGATCTGCCCGTTTTCCTCGTAGGCGATGGTGATGTCGTCGATATGTTCCGCCATGGGCATTCTCCTTCCCGGTTTTCTTCGTGCTGCTTGCGCGGCGGGAAAGGGCAAGGACCCCTTGTGCCCGCTGATCCGCTCTGTCATAATATTGTATGGGAAACTTCGAGCCGTCAATCCATCTCATTCTGGAGGGTGGGAAATATGGCCATACAGACGGAACAGGGCATGGTTCTGGAACATACCGGGGACGGACAGGCCAAGATCAAGGTCAGCCGGAGGGCCGCCTGCCGGATGTGCAGCCTCAATGAATCCTGCTGCGAGCCGATGGGGCATGAAAACATGGTCCTCGTGGCCCGGAACGATCCGGGAGCCCGCGTCGGCCAGGAGGTCCAGGTGGAATTCGAGGCCGTGAGCCGGGGCAAGGCCATGGGCGTGCTCTACATGATCCCGCTCGCGGCCCTGTTGATCGGGGCGATCCTGGGGTACAACCTGGAGCTTTTCGGGAGTCGCGACGCCTCTGCCGCGCTTTTCGGCCTCGCTTTCCTCGTGGCCAGCTTCTTCGGGATCTCTTTCTACAACAAGGCGACCTGGGCCAGGGAGGCGCGGCTGCAGCCCCGCATCGTTCGCATTCTCTCCTCCCGGGCGATGAAGACCTCCGAGACCGAGCGGGAATAGCGAGGTGCCGACCCCGGGATCCGTCCGCCCGGCAAGAACCGGTGCGATCCCCTCGCCCCGGGCCTAGGCGGCCTCCTGGTCCCCGCCCTCCATGACCGGCCACACCGCGAATCCGGCATGGGCCTTGTGTCCCACGCCCACGGCCCCCTTGTGCATATACAGGGCATAGGCCCAGTCCGTTTCAAATCCGCTGCTCGTGGAGGACCAATAGACCTCCTTTGTCCGCTGCAGGGGGTGATCCGCGGGCAGGGCCGGGGTGTGGCGCGAGGCGTCCACCAGGGACTCCAGCTCGTTGATGTTGGGCAGGTGCCAGGCGATCTTCGAATCCGCGCTCAACTCGGCAGTGAGCCGCAGGGCCCCCTCCCAGTCCGCGGGCTCGGGGAGAAGCTCGGGTTGGGGATGCCAGATCAGGCCGGTGAGCCGGTCCCGGATGCCCTGCGCCGTTTCCTCGAAGCGCGGAGCGGGCCAGGCCACCCCTGCAAGCGCTTCTCCGTCCTGGCCGCTATTGGGGCAATCGACAAGCGTGCCCCGCTTGTCGAAACACTTCACTTGTCCGGTGCGGGGAAGGACATGGCTCCGGGAGCACACCGGCCAGAGCAGGAAGAACTGGTCCTTGCGTCCCCAGAACATGCGGCCGCCCTCCAGGTGAACGTGCCAGGCATAGTCCGGATACATGGCGGAGGACGTGGAGGTCCAGTACCAGGTGAGCTGCAGGCCGCGAAAGGGGTGATCCGGCGGCAGGGCGGGCTTGCGCGCGGAGTGCCAGATCAGGCTGCGCAGCTCGCGCCGGTTGGGCATGCGCCAGTCGCCGCGGCCCAGATATTCCTCCCTGTTCAGCTCCCGCACCATCTGCAACCCTTCGGGCCAGCTCACCGGATAGGCGAAGGCGGAGAGATCCCTGGGCCAGCAAAGGCTGGTAAGGCTGTCCAGGACGAGACCCTCACCGAGTGGAGCGAAGCGGGGCTCGGGGATGGCGGTCCCGATCCCCAGGGCTGCGTCCTGCAGCGAGTCGCGGCAGGACAGGACACGGCCCGAGCCGTCATAGCAGGCATCCGCTCCGGTTTTCAGGATGTGCGTGCTCATGTTCTTCCCTGTCTGGCGGGGTTCGCCGCGAAAGCGGCTCAGCCTGTGTGGTAGGGATTGAAATAGCCGAACTCGATCCAGGGGAACTGTTTCCTCAGGCGCTTGCGGAAGTTGGCCAGTCCCATGGCCGGTGTTCGCGGGGCGGGAATGATCCGGAAGTAGAGCTCGGGGTCCAGATTGAGATTGCGCAGCTGGATGAAATCGAGCCGGGTGTCCTCCACAAGATCGGCCAGGGCCTGGAATTCCTCCTCGCTGTCGTTGACTCCGGGGAAATAGAGGTAGTTCAGGGAGACGAAGAGGCCCTGCTCCTTGGCGCCGCGGATGGTGGCCACGACGTCGCGGAAAGCGTATCCCGCGGGCCGGAAGTAGGGGGTGTAGAGCTCCTCCCGCACGCTGTTCAGGCTGACCCGGATGGAGCTCAGGCCGGCGCGGGCCAGGGGCGCCATTGTTTCCGGGAGGCTGGCGTTGGTGTTGATATTGATGGTGCCGCGACCTCCCTGGTCCCGGTACTGGGCTATGGCGTTGCGGATGGTTTCCGCTTCCGTCAGGGGCTCGCCCTCGCAGCCCTGGCCGAAGGAGAAGATGGGCCTGGCCTCGGAGCGGGCGTGGGTGTGCATGATACCGGTGATCTCCTCCGGAGTCGGTCTGAAGCGGATGCGTTCCTGGGTGGGAGGAATCCGCGAGTCGTCGGATTGCCAGGAGATGCAGCCCACGCAGTTCGCGTTGCAGGCCCTTGCCGTGGGTAGCGGCGCCTCGAAGCGGCCCAGGGCGAGATTCTTTGCCGCGGGACAACAGTATTCCAGGGCGCAGTGGGCCAGGTGCTGGAGGAGACGGTTTTGGGGATGCTGTTTGAGCAGGGAGCGCGCCCCGCGTTCGATGGCCTGGTCCGAAATATTGCCGAATTGCTGACGGGGGTCGCTGTCCGTGCGGCTGGCGCAGACCCAGAAGGTCCCCTGGGCGTAACCCACCGCGGCATAGGCGAACAAGGGGAGCGGACCGGCATCCGGCTCGGTGAGATAGGCCGCCGCTCCGGTCATGGTGTGTCCGGGGCTGACAAAGGCGGCCACCGGATTGGCCTCCAGATACTCGAACTCGCCGTTTTCCGGATTCATTCCAAGTGCATTGCGCCGGGGGAGGAGAAAGATGTCGCTTCCCTCGGGCAAAGGGATCATATCCTTGGGGCCCGGAGGAAGGACGTGCTCGCCCTTGCGGCAGAGCAGCCGCAGCTCGGGATGGTCGAAGATGCTGCCCTCCTCGTCCGCATAGAGGAGTCGCGGCTGTTTGCTCGACTTCATGGAATCATCGGGGGAGGAAGAATAGAGGGGGAGCGCGGCGCGGGCGAAATATTCCGGCCCACGCCGCGCAGGGACGGATTTAGCGCTTGGAGTACTGGGGCTTGGCCCGGGCGCCGGGCTGGCCGTACTTCTTGCGTTCCTTGCTGCGTGCGTCGCGGGTCAGAAAGCCCGCATCCTTCAGGGACTTCTTCAGATCGGGGTCGTAATGCACCAGGGCCCGGCTGATGCCGTGCCTGATGGCCTGGGCCTGTCCGGACACGCCCCCGCCGTCGATGGTGACCCAGATGTCCATCTTGCCCTGCATGTTCACGTGGCGCAGGGGCTGATGAATAATCATGCGCAGGGTTTCCCTGGGGAAGTAGTCCTCCAGGGAGCGTCCGTTGACCCGAATGGTGCCCTGGCCCTGCTGCAGTCTGGTCCTGGCCACGGCTGTCTTGCGTCTGCCGGTGCCGTAGTAGCAATCCTGAATCATGGTTTCTCTCCGAATAACCTTGCTTTATGTCTGAAGTGCCTGGGGTTGCTGGGCCTGATGCGGGTGCTCCGGTCCGGCGTAGACCTTGAGTTTCTTCATCTGGGCCCTGCCCAGCCTGTTCTTGGGGAGCATCCCCTTGACCGCGTAGTGGATGGCCCGTTCCGGCTTGTGCTGGAGCAGAGTCCGCAGACTGGTGTCCTTGAGACCGCCCGGATAACCCGTGTGCCGGTAATAAATCTTTTTGTCCAGTTTCCTGCCGGTGGTCTTGATCTTGTCCGCGTTGATCACGACCACGAAATCGCCGCTGTCCACGTGGGGAGTGTATTCCGGCTTGTCCTTGCCCCGCAGGATGGTGGCGATCCGGGTGGCCAGCCGGCCCAGGATCTCGCCTTCGGCGTCGACAACGTGCCAGTTCCGCTGCCGGGTCTCAGGGGTGAGGTTGTATGTGTTAAAGGTCTTCATCCCACAGACTCCTTGCTAAAAAGTAAAAAGAGAGTGTATCCGGAGAAGGGGGTCGTGTCAAGAATGCGCCCCCGCCAAAACGTTGCATAATCCATCGTATTTTGGTCTTCTTGTCAAGGGCCCGGCCCAGTTGCCCAGGTTCGGGCCAAGGGTCAAAGTAGCTGGTGGTTGTCGGTGTCAAACAGCAATACGAGGGGGTTGCCCGTGTCCTTCATCCGCAAGAGCCTCCTGCAGCTCATTTTCTCCGGATCCTTCATGAAGCGCTGGAACGACAAGCTCCGGCCGGTTGAGTTCTGGGAGGTGGACAAGCAGGCGCACAAGATGATGATCGCCTGGCTCCTCTATCACCAGAACAATCAGGACCTGTCCTTTGCCGAGCGCGCGGAGCTGGGCCGGGAGATCATCGAGGGCGGCATCTTCGAGTATCTCTACCGGCTGATCATCACGGACATCAAGCCGCCCATCTTCTACCAGATCAAGTCCAATCCGCTGCACTACAGGCAGTTGACGGAATGGGTCCTGGAACAGCTGGAGCCCAGGGTCCAGCCCCTGGGGCAGGAATTCTGGCGGCGCCTGAGCGAGTATTTCCAGACCGATTCCCACCGGACCCTGGCCCAGAGGATCCTGAGCGCCTCCCACCTCTACGCCAGTCAGTGGGAATTCAGCCTTATCGAGACGATCAATCCCTGGGACGAGGAACTGGAGGACATCCGGCACAACTTCGAGCGCTCCCTGCGGGAGCACGGGGATATTCTGGGGGTCACCGAGCTTGTGTCCGACGGGCAGAACGAGCTCACGCGCTTCGTGCGCCAGTGCGGCCAGCTCCGGTTCCAGAAGCGCTGGTCCCAGACCCCGCGCATTCCGGAGACATCGGTTCTGGGTCATCTGTTCATCGTGGCCTGCTACGCCTATTTTTTCAGCCTGGTTACGGGAGCATGCCAGGTGCAGAGCCAGAACAACTTTTTTGCCGGGCTGTTCCACGATCTGCCCGAATTGCTCACCAGGGACATCATCTCCCCGGTCAAGCGCTCGGTGCAGAAGATCGGGACCCTGATCAAGGAATACGAGGACAAGGAGCTCAGTGATCGCGTGTTCGCCCTCCTGGAAGCTGGGGGATACGACACTGTCGCGTCCAGGCTGGCCTATTTTCTGGGAACGGATGTCGGCTCGGAATTCGTGGCAACGGTGCACCTCCAGGGCGAGGTCAAGGAGGTGAGCCGGGACCTTTTGCTGGGCGAGTACAACCGTGACGAATTCGACCCCAAGGACGGGGAAATGCTCAAGGTCTGCGACAGCCTGGCCGCTTTCATCGAGGCCTACACCGCCATGCGCAACGGTATCAACACCGATCAGCTGCAACAGGCGGTCTGGCGTATCCGGAACGACTACAGCCAGACCGTGCTCGCTCCCAACCTGCACGTGGGAAGCCTCCTCGCGGATTTCGACTGATT
>JAIPDU010000094.1 GCA_021737525.1 Desulfohalobiaceae bacterium
CCCATGGCCCAGGGAATGACGAGGATCCAACCTGGGGACCGGACGGATACTTCCTTGCTTTTGCCTCCAACCGGAGCGGACGCTATCGGGTCTATATCGGCTCCAGACACGGTGACGGGGTCAAGGAGGTGGACACAGGTCCCGGTGCGGTCAAGGGCCCGGACTGGGGCCCGGAGCTTCGTTAGTGTCGGGCGGGGTGCGGACGCCTTGTGTCGTGTCCATGAAATATGCATGGGATGTTCCACTCCAAGCATAGTGTATGTTTTCTTGTGGGATGCGACAGCAGTGACAAACCAGGGACCGAAAAGGAAAGGAGAAAGGTATGAGCAATCGAGCAGGTATGTGGTCCATTGTCATTTTGGCAGCGGTCATGCTGGTTTTTACCGGCTGCGCCCAGAAACAGGGCGCTGAAACGGAATCCGTACAGACCCAGCAGGAGCAGTCCGCTCAGGCCCGGGCCGGGCAGCAGAAGACCGCAGCTGAGCAGGAGCAGGAGGAGGAATCCGAAGAGGTCGAGGAATACGGTGTGAGCGAGGAAAAGGCAGAGGAAGAAGGGGCCGCCACGGAGCAAGGGCTGCGGGACAAGGCCAAGCAGACGCTGAAAGAGCGGATTCACTTTGCCTTCGACTCCTCCGAGCTCTCCAAGCAGGCCCAGGATCTTTTGAAGTCCAAGGCCAAGATCCTGAAAAAGAATCCCGGGCTCAAGATAGTGATTGAAGGCCACTGCGACGAGCGGGGCACTGACGAATACAACATGGCCCTGGGCGAGCGGCGGGCCAGAGCCGCATACGAATATCTGATCCTCCTCGGCGTGGATGCGGACCGGATGAATCTGGTGAGCTACGGTGAGGAGCGCCCCCTGGTCCAGGGTGACGACGAACAGGCCTGGGCCAAGAACAGGCGGGACGAGTTCAAGATCAAGCGGTAGGATCCGGGCTTATCCCGCGTCTTGCCCGGATAAGGCAAGGCGCGGGATAAGGGTTAGCAGGGCGTTGAAAATCTCCCAATTGCGGCGTTGCTTCAAAAAGTTCAAACTCTCACGTAGGCCAACTACGCTACGACCTTGAACTTTTTTTGCGCCTTGCACTTGGGATTTTTCAATGCCCTGCCTGATAAGGAATTTTTCAACAGCCTGTTAGCCCTCGTTCTCAATCCTTTCGTGCCTGGACAGGTCGTAGACCCCCTTGACCGGAAAGTCCAGGGAATAATTGGGGATTTGGTCCAGGTCCAGCCGTCCCACTGTGTCAGTTTCCCGGATGCTGGAGAGGGGAGTGAGATCCAAAGGCACGGGGAAATCCAGGACCAGACACTGGATGGAGGCCAGCCTGTCCCCGTAGCGTTCCCGGAGATAGTCCATGAGGCGCTGGCTCTCGTCCTCGGTAAAGGTCTCCAGGATTACGTTTTTGCTGTTTTCCGGATCCTCGGGCCGGTCATCGGAAACAGCCCCGCCGATGAGCTCCTCCCAGGGATACCTTCCGTAATCCTCTTCATCCCAGGTGGGGCGGAAGAGATGGACCTCCACGTCGGCGTGGCCCTTGAATTTCCTGATAACCATGGATACGGCGTAGCCGCGGTCCACGGGAGGCGTGGTCGAGTCGGTGTGGATCTCCGGTTGCATACACTTTCCTTATTGGTTATTCTGTAATCTTCGCGATCGGCTCGAGCGGCCGATCCCGCCCTTCCCCTCGGCTGCTGTGCGCATTCATTTCCGGGAGCCTCGACAACGGCGAGCCGCTCTCCCGCGTCTTCCCTGGAGAAGGGATGCTCGCAAGCCGTCGTCGAAATGCCGCCCGGACCGCCCAGGGCCTTGGCAAATACCGATAAAGCCTTTCAAATCCCGAAGGAAAAGTCAAGTTGACGCAGCCGGGAGAACCCCGCTCTTGGGGCGCGAAGGGGAGCTTTCGACTCTCGACGGCTCGGCCAAGGAGTGACGAATGGACCCAGAGCTTCGCCTTGTTCTGGAAGAGGATGCCGATAAGGGCCTGCGCCTTGTTGCCGCGGGCACCGGGCAACGCTGTGGACTGACCCGCTTCTGCGGGGACGAGGAGGAGCTGGATGCTGAGCTCCGGTCCTTGCGGGGCGAGCTGGACCGGGTGGCGGGGCACGGCCGTGAGCGGTTGGCAGAGATGCGCGAGCTGGCGAATCAAGCCGATCCCGTCCAGGTCTGGCAGGAGATGGAGGCCTTGTCCGACGAGGAGCAAATGGTGTCCTATTTCAATGCCCTGCCGCGGGCGACCCGCAGCAGGGTTGCGGAACACGTCCTGACCCGGGTCAGCGCGTTCAAGGGCAGGGCCCCGCAGTTCGCCGGCCGCTACAACAGCGATAGCAACCTGCTGGAATAGATGGCCCGACCGAAGGCGATCCGGCGATAGCCGAAGGCCTTGCCGAGCCTGAAACAACTGATTGCCCCACAACAACAAGCAGGAATCGAGGAGAATATGCATCGGGAGAAAGAGCAGGCGAGTGACGCGGTTATGGAGTCGTCCGGAACAACGTGTCCTGATTCGGGTCTTGTCCTGGGCCCCAATGCCCAGGTCGTGCTCAACAAGCGCTATCTGTGCAAGACGGCGGACGGGGAGCCGGCGGAGAGCGCTGCTCATCTCCTCGAGCGGGTTGCCCGCACCATTGCAGCGGAGGAGACCAAGTACAGCAATTCGCCCTATACGGTCTCCGAGCTCTCCCGGGCCTTCTTTGATCTCATGGCTGGCATGGATTTTTTGCCCAACTCTCCCACCCTGATGAACGCGGGGACCGATCTGGGCCAGCTGGCCGCCTGCTTCGTCCTTCCGGTGGAGGATTCCATGGACGGGATCTTCGACGCGATCAAGAACGCGGCCCTGATCCACAAGTCAGGGGGCGGCACCGGATTCGCCTTTTCCCGCCTGCGGCCCGTCAGCAGCCGGGTGGGATCCACCGGCGGGGTGGCCTCGGGACCGGTCTCCTTCCTCAAGATCTTCAATACGGCAACGGAGCAGGTCAAGCAGGGGGGCACCAGGCGCGGGGCCAACATGGGCATCCTCCGCGTGGATCATCCGGATATCATGGAGTTCATCAAGGCCAAGGAACGGCAGGGCCAGCTGAACAACTTCAACCTCTCCGTGGCCCTGACCGAGGAGTTCATGCAGGCCGTGGAAAGGGATGCGGACTATCCCCTTGTCGCCCCGCATAACGGGGAGGAGCAGGGACGGCTCCAAGCTGGGGAAGTGCTGTGGCTCCTGGTGCGCAAGGCCTGGGAACGCGGCGATCCCGGAATCATCTTTCTGGACCGGATCAACAGGGACAACCCCACTCCCTCCCAGGGAGAGATCGAGTCCACGAATCCCTGCGTGACCGCGGACACATTTGTTTTGACCTCCGAAGGACCGCGCCGGGTTGACCAGCTCAAGGGAAGACCTTTTACAGCCGTCGTGGACGGCCAGTCGGCTCCCAGCTCCGAACATGGCTTCTTTTCCACGGGGCGCAAGCCGGTCTACATCCTGAAAACGGGTGAAGGGTACCAACTGAAGCTGACAGCGGATCATCCGGTGCTCCGGGCTGCATCCGTGCAACGAAAGACCATGCTTAAGGAATGGGTCCAGGCAGGGGAGCTGAAGCCCGGAGATCGTATCCGCCTCGGTGATCACCGCTCTTTTGAGGCGTGGCCGGGAAGTTACGGCGAAGATGAGGGGTATCTCATGGGCTTGCTTGTGGGTGACGGAGTTCTGAAACAGGACAAGGCTGTTGTGTCCGTCTGGCCCGCAGCTGAAGCGGCCAATGGAGACGCTTCCCGCGAGAACGGCGTGATGCGCGCCGCTCTGGGATGCGCCGAGAGGTTGCCTCATCGCCGTGATTTTCGGGGATGGCAGAGGATAGAGGGACGCGGGGAATATCGTCTGTCCCTGGGCCATCTGAAAAAGATCTGTTCGGATCTGGGGCTCTCCCCTGGAAACAAGCGCATCACTCCGGAAGTGGAAGAATGTTCCTCAGCGTTCTGCGCCGCCTTTCTTTCCGGTTTGTTCGATGCGGACGGCTCTGTCCAGGGCTCGCTGGAAAAGGGGGTCAGTGTTCGCCTGGCGCAGAGCGATCTGGAAACGCTTCGGGCGGTGCAGCGCATGCTCCACCGTTTGGGAATCAAGTCCTTGATCTATGAATCGCGTCGGCCTGCCGGGCAGGCTCTACTCCCGGACGGCAAATCCGGATCTCGGAAGTATCCCACCCGCATGCAGCACGAATTGGTGCTGAGCAAATCCAATCTTGCGGAATTCGCCGGGCGGATCGGTTTCCAGGACGAGGAAAAGCAGTCCCGTTTGGAGGGTTTTCTGGGCGCATACACCCGGGGAACCTATAGGGAGCGATTTCTGGCTACTGTAGACACATTGGAATATGCCGGCGAGGAAGAGGTGTTCGACGCACAGATCCCGGGCATGCACTGTTTCGATGCCAATGGGCTTGTGGCTCACAATTGCGGCGAACAGCCGCTCCTGCCCTACGAGGCCTGCAACCTGGGCTCGGTGAACCTGTCCCGCTTTGTCTCCGAAGCCCACGAGGACGGGGTGGACTGGGACCGCCTGCGGGAGGTGGTGGACCTGAGCGTGCGCTTTCTGGACAACGTCATCGACGCCTCTGTCTATCCCCTGGAGCAGATCACGGAGAAGGTGCGGCAGAACCGCAAGATCGGCCTGGGCATCATGGGCTGGGCCGATCTCCTGTACCAGTTGCGCGTTCCCTACGACAGCCAGCAGGCCCTGGATCTGGCGGAGCGGATCATGAAGTTCCTGCAGGACGAGTCCAAGGCGGCCTCCAATCGGCTGGCGCAGGAGCGCGGGGCCTTCCCCGCCTATCCGGATTCGGTCTTCTCCGAGCGGGGAGAAGGGCCCTTCCGCAACGCCACCACCACCACCATCGCCCCCACAGGGAGCCTTTCCATCCTGGCCGGGTGCACTTCCGGGATCGAGCCCCTGTTCGCCCTGAGCTTTTCCCGCAATGTCCTGGACGGGGAGAGCCTGCAGGAAATCAATCCCCATTTCGAGCGCGCCCTGGAGGAGGCTGGATTCGATGCCCCGGAGCTGAAGGAGAGCATCGCCCGGAGCGGGACCGTACAGGACATGACCGAGCTTCCCCGGGAGTTGCGGCGCGTCTTCGTCACCGCCATGGATATCGATCCGGAGTGGCACCTCCGCATGCAGGCCGCCTTCCAGAGGCATACGGACAATGCGGTGTCCAAGACGGTGAACCTGCCCAATCAGGCCACCCAGCAGGACATTTTCCACATCTACTGGATGGCCTACGAGATGGGGTGCAAAGGGGTTACCGTGTACAGGGACGGCTGCCGCGAGGAGCAGGTGCTTCGCACCGGTGCCTCCGAGGCTTCCACCGGAGAAGGGGGGGCAGCCGTGCGGGAGCGGCCGGATGTGGTCTACGGCTTTACCCAGAAGGTGCGTACCGGCCTGGGCACCTTGTATCTCACGGTGAACGAGGTGGAGGGGCAGCCCTTCGAGGTCTTCGCCACCATCGGGCGCTCCGGGCGTTCCATTACCGCCAAGGCTGAGGCCATCGGCCGCCTGGTTTCCCTGGCCCTGCGCTCGGGCATCCCCGTCCGGGACGTGGTTCGCCAGCTCAAGGGGATCGGAGGGGAGCATCCCGTGTTCCAGAAGAAGGGCCTGCTCCTGTCCATTCCCGACGCCGTGGCCTGGGTCCTGGAGAGCAAGTATCTGCGCGGGGAGAGCCCCACTCCGGACAACCACAACAGCCTGAGCAAGTCCGTGTGCCCCGAATGCGGAATGGACCTGGTCTTCCAGGAGGGATGCTTCATCTGCCATTCCTGCGGCTACACCAAGTGCGGCTAAAGCGGGCTTGACGCGCCGGGGCGAACACGGCAGACTCGGCTGTGTTTCGCCGGGGAGGATGATGTCCCGGCGCACGAGGTGTCGTTCTTTTTCACCCAGGATAGTGCAGCGCACCTGGTTCCCGCACTCAATTCCATGAGAATTGAGTGCCGGACTAAGAGGGAAGCCGGTGAGAATCCGGCACGGTCCCGCCGCTGTAAGCGGGGACGAAAGCCGCACAGAGCCACTGGCCCCCTCACCCACTCCACGCCAAGGCTTTTGCCATCGCCAAAAGATTGGCTGGGAAGCAAGGAGTCGATCCAATTTGCAATATCTTGCTTTGAGTGGGTGAGGGGGGTGGGAAGGCGCGGCGACCCTTCACCCACTTGAATGACGAGTTATTGCCACTCGGCCGGTTGAGGTGATCCTGGAAACCGGTTGGGCATAAGCAACGTCGCGGGTATAAAGTGGGTGAAGGGAAGTAGGACGATCCGCGAGTCAGAAGACCTGCCAGGCCGCGTAGGTTTTGGTGGAGATGGCAAATCCCCAAGCCGATTGAAACAATCGGTTTGGGGATTTTTTTTATCCCGAGCAGAACCGGAAATACCAAGGAGGAAAAGCATGGAGCGAGCCGAGCACGATTTGAAGGAGATTGTGGCCGCAATCA
>JAIPDU010000095.1 GCA_021737525.1 Desulfohalobiaceae bacterium
GCCCCGTTTCACCGCACCACAGCGGCAGCTTGGTGGACTTGCCGCTTCCGGGCGGGGCCTCGATGACCACGGGGCCCTGCGCTAGCTTGGCGTCGAACTCGGATCGTATTTCCTCGATGGGCAGTTGCTGCATGGCTGCAATCCACTACTGGATGGGTTCGCTACGTTCCCCTGCGATTCCTCGCTTTTCCGTCAGGCACTGAATCAAGGAATGAGTGCCGGACGGGAGTGACGGTTGTACAGGATTCTGGAGGAGATTGACAATAGGCCGGAGGGCCGGGCCGGAAGATGAGCACGGGACGCGGGCCGCCGCGCCCGCCATATAGGTGGGCTGCTGCGCAGACAAAGGAAGAGCCGGGCCCAAGGCCCGGCTCTTCGGTGATGACGGTTCGGGACGGGGAGGGCCGCGAAGGGGTGCCCTCCCCGGGAAAGGCTCCTCAAGAGGAGGGCTCCGTGTCGGGATCGAAGGGAGGCACGTACGAACTCTCGTCCGAATCCAAGTCTGTCTGCAGGTCCGGGTTCTCCTCCGGGGGCTCTCCATCTTCCGGGGGCTGTTCCTGGCCAAAGGCTTCCCCGCCGCTGATGTACTTGAACATGTCCAAGGGCACGGGGATGATGGTGGAGGCCTTGCTCTCGTAGGTCATCTCCCGCATGGTCTGCAGGTAGCGCAGCTGCAGGGCCTGAGGGTAGCGGCTGATGACCTGGGCCGCGTCCGTTAGTCTTCGGGAGGCCTGGAACTCGCCCTCGGCGTTGATCACCTTGGAGCGGCGATCCCGTTCCGCCTCGGCCTGCCTGGCCATGGCCCGCTGCATCTCCTGCGGCAGATCGATGTACTTGATCTCCACATTGGTTACCTTGATGCCCCAGGCGTCGGTGTGCTCGTCCAGGATCTCCTGGATCTGGTCGTTGATCTTGGCCCTGTGGATCAGAATCTCGTCCAATTCCCGCGCGCCGCAGACACTGCGCAGGGTGGTCTGGGCCAGCTGCGAGGTGGCGAAGTTGTAGTTCTCCACCTGGATCACCGCGTTCACCGGATCCACAACCCGGTAGTAGATCACCGCGTTGACCTGGACGCTCACATTGTCCCTGGTGATCACGTCCTGGCTGGGCACGTCCAGGGCGATGATGCGCATGGAGATCTTGATCATCTTGTCGATGACCGGGATGAGCAGGATCAGCCCCGGGCCCTTGGCCTTGAGGATGCGGCCGAGCCGAAAGACCACGCCGCGCTCGTACTCCCGCAGGATCCGGATCGCGGAGGAGAGAAAGAGAATGAGCAGAATGAGGATGATTGCCAGGCTGTAGCCAAAGGATTCCATGTTTCCGGCTCCTTGTTTGCGCCCGTTTTGGCCTTCGCCGCGGGAACGGGCCGTGTTGTTCCCTTTTCAGCCCGGCTTCCGCAGCCGGGTCTATTATTCGTCTGCGTCCGGGGTAACCGGTTCCACCAGGAGGTGGAGCCCCTGGATATCCACCACGCGCACGGTCGTATCCGGGGCAAGGGCCTCACCGTCCACGGTGCGGGCCCGCCAGAGCTCGCCGCGAACCATGATCTGGCCCCGGCTCCCTTCCCAGCGGGTAACCCTGCCGGTGAGTCCCTTCATGGCCTCGGATCCGATTGTCTGGGGCTTGAGCTGGGCCCTGGTCACCAGATACAGGGCGAGGATTATGGCGCCGCAGACCACCGCCACCGTGGGCAGGATTGTGCTCAGGGGCAGGGAGCTCAGCCCGTACTCGAAGTGAAAGAGAAGGACGGATCCGAAGAAGAGGCTGACCACGCCGGCGATGGTGAGCAGCCCGTAACTGGTGATTGCGAGCTCCAGGATGAAGAGCAGGACGCTCAGGAAGATGAGCAAGAGCCCCGCCACAGTGACAGGCAGGACCGCCATGGCGTAGAGCCCGAGCACCAGGCAGATTCCGCCGAAGACCCCGGGAAAGACCGCGCCAGGATTGGACAGCTCGAAGAACAGCCCGGCAATTCCCCCGAGCAGGAGAAAATAGGCGATCTGAGGGTGCAGGAGCCAGGAGAAGATGCGGAAGCGCAGGCTCGGCTCAAAAGCGGTTATGCTGTATTCCTCCGGGCCGAAGGTGACCTCCTCCCCGTTCAGGGCCAGGCCCTGTTCCCCGATCTGCCGCATGAGGTCCTCGGGCGATTCGGCCAGCAGATCGATCACGTTCTTCTCCGCGGCCTCGGATGCGGAGAGGCTGGCCGCCTCGCGGACGGCCTTTTCGTACCACTCCACGTTCCTGCCCTTGTCCGAGGCTACCCCACTTATCAGGCTCACAAAGTCGTTTTCGATCTTCTTCTTCATGGTCTCCGAGATGTCCTTGCCTCCAGCACTGACCGGAGAGGCCGAGCCGATGCTCGTCTCCGGGCTCATGGAGGCCACACTGGAGGCGGCCACGATGAAGGTGCCGGCGGAGGCGGCCCTGGCTCCGCGGGGCCCCACCCAGACCGCAACAGGTACAGGGGAGTTGAGCACGGTCTGCACCATGTCCCGCATGCTCTGGCCCAGGCCCCCGGGGGTATTCAGGCTGAGCAGCAGGAGATCGCACCCTTCGTCGCGGCACTGCTCGATTGCCGCGGTGAGCATGTCGGACTGGGCCGGGTTGATGCTGCCCTGGATACGCACGGAAAGGGCGCTAACCGTGCGGGCGTCGGATTGCCCGGGAAAGGCGGACAGGAAAAAAACAAGGGTCAGGCAGAAAAGAAGCGTTCCAAGTATTTTCCGTGTGCGGCTGTAGCGGGCGGACCGCTGATGGCGGGCGAAAATCGGTTCCATGGCTCTCGGTTCTTTTGAAGAATTGCGGATGGTCCGGGACTGCTCCGGCTCCAGCTCGTTTCCGGAGGGGAGCCAGCCGGGAAGGCTGATCGGAGCTCATCTCATATGAATAATGGTAGCTGAGGATTCTAAGCGATGCAATCCATTTGGTTGAGGGGAGCCGCCAAGACGCGAAGGGTGCCAAGAAGTCCGGCACTCATGTCTGAAATGAGTGCCGGATGCTTTGCTGGGGCTAGTCCAGAGAGGCGTAGGGGTTGTCCCCGCGGGCATTGATTTCGGCCAGAAGGCGGGCGAGACGGGTAAGCTCGGAGGGTTCCTCCCGGTGCTGCAGCAGATGGGGGCGATTTTCCAAAAAGCTCGTGTGAAAGATCCTTTTTCGAAGCTCTGGATCCTGTACCAGACGGCGGTAAAAGGAGAGGGTGGTGGGAAGTCCCTGGATATGGAATCCCTCCAAGCCGCGGTGGAGCCGGTCCACGGCTTCGTTCCAGCTGTGGCCGTACACGGTTAGCTTGACCAGCAGGGGGTCGTAGAACGGGGGATGCTCATATCCCTGGTAGATGGTTCCGTCCAGCCGAATGCCGTGTCCGCCGGGAGATTGATAGGTTTCAACAGTTCCCCTTTGCCTGCGGAATCCGTCGGAGGGATCCTGGGCCCTGATGGGCAATTCCAGGGCATGCCCACGGGGTTGGATGCTCCTCTGAGCGAAGGGGAGGGAATACCCGGCAGCCAGCCGGATCTGTTCCCGGACCAGGTCCAGGCCGGTAAGCGCCTCGGTGACGGTGTGGCCCGCCTGGATTCGCGGCGTCAGACCCAGGAAGTAGTGGTTTTGCCTGTTATCCAGGAGAAAACCCACGGAGGCGGTATTCACATTGCCCACTGCCTGGGCCGCGGCGACGGCGTCGCCACTGATGCGTTCCGCGAGATCCGGGGGCAGCTCGGCGGGACCGAAGGCCAGCATCCTCTGTCCCTGGAGTCGCAGGGAGCAGTCGCGAATGCCCAGATGGACCACATTGCCCCGCCTGTCCGCGAGGAGCTGCACCTCGATGTGGCGGCATGCCGCGATCCCCTCTTCCAGGAAGATCCGCGCCTCCTTCCCGGAGGGGCTCGAGTCGTGGCGGAGCTTGTCCAGGCAGTGGATCAGCTCCCGGGAGGAACTGGCGGTCAGGGGGCCGGGGGGCCTTCCCGTCGCCTGTTTGAGCACAATGGGGTAGCCGTGGGCCTCGGCGAAGCGCAAGGCGTCGCGCTCGCCCCTTCTGTCGGGGGGGAGAACGTCCGTCCCCGGTATGACGGGAACGCCGGCATTCTGCATGATCTGCCGGCAGATGAGGCGATCCGTTGCGTTATACGCCGTAGCTGGTGACGGGCCCACAAAGCTCAGCCCGGCGTTTCCGCAGGCCTGGATGAAGGAAGGGTCCTCGCTCAAGGGGCCGTGTCCGGGATGGATCGCCTCCGCGCCGGTGGAGAGGGCGGCCTGAATGATCCTGTCCGGGTCGCGGTAGTCCTTCTCCGGCCCGGTGCCGATGCAGATGGCCTCGTCCGCGCTGTTGATGTGCCGGGACATCCTGTCCGCTTCTTCATACACCGCGATAGTCTGGACACCCAGCTCCCTCGCGGAGCGTACGATCCGGATGGCTATTTCGCCCCGGTCGGCGACGAGCAACTTGTTCCACATGTCCCGGGCTCCTGTGTCTCCGCGAACCCATCTGTCTTTTTGGGGTGCTTGATTAAGCTACACGGCAGAGATTTAAGCATACTCAGGGTTGTAAGCGAAGCCTTCAGGGCTATCGCATTTTGATATCCCCTCAGTGTCGGGATTTTTCCAGGTAGTTAATGACCCAGCCTGCTCTTCGGGACAAGTCTCAGACAGGCATTCAAGAGATTGGATCCCTGATCTTTTCTCTGTGTGTCTCGGTGCTCTCTGTGGTAAAAAAACACTTCACCACAGAGGACACAGAGGTGCACAGAGAACGGAGAAAGCGGGGACGGCAGCATAATTACATTTTTGTCCATTAGTTCAGTATGTTAATTCAAATGCGATGACCCTGGCGAAGCCTTGTTTTGTGCTTGACAGATCCGAATCCCAGTGAATGCTCGTTTTACCCAGAACCCAGAACCCAGAACCCAGAACCCAGAACCCAGAACCCAGAACCCAGAACCCAGAACCCAGAACCCAGAACCCAGAACCCAGAACCCCTATCCGATCAAGAGCAGCTTGTCGTCCTTCTTGACCTGATCCCCCTCCTGGCAGAGGATCTTTTGGATCCTGCCCTCCGTGGGCGCGGTAAGGGTGTTCTCCATCTTCATTGCCTCGAAGACCAGGAGCGTGTCCCCCTGGCCCACCCAGTCCCCGACCTGCACGTTCACGGAAATGATCGTTCCCGGCATGGGCGCGTTCACAGGCTGGGCATCGTCCCCGGAAACGGCTGCCGCGGGTTCTTCCCCGGCCGGCGAGGGTTTGCTCTCCGGCTCCCGGGCCGGTGCTTCGCTCTCCCGGCGGGCGTGCCGCACAGAGGAGACCACCGGCTCTCCCCCGATCTGCTCCAGATCCACGCGGAAGAACTCGTTGTTGATGAAGACATTGTAGGAATCCATGTTCTCCGACTGTTCCGGCACCTCTATTACCTGCCCCTTGCGGGCCTTCTCCGCAAGCTCCTGCTCCCGCTGGGCCTCCTCCATGGTCTTGGGCCGCATATCCTCTGGGACTTCCTCGTACCCGTACTTCATGCGCAGGAAGCGCTTCCCCGTGGTGGGGTACAGGGCGTAGATGAGCACATCGTCGATGTCCCTGGCCAGATCCCCGATATCCTCGCGGGCCTTGTCCAGCTCCGGCTCCAGGATGTCCGCGGGCCTGCCGGTGAAGGGCTCCTGCCCGCGGGGATGGTTGGCCAGGGCCTTGGCCTGCACCCCCGTATCGATGGGGGCGGGGGTCTGTCCGTAGAGGCCGAAGCAGAGGTCCTTCACCTGCTCCGTGATCATGGTGTAGCGCTCCTGGGGCGTATCGAAGAGGACGTTGTACACAGTCTGCGTCCCCACGATCTGGCTGGTGGGGGTCACCAGCGGGACCTGCCCCAGCTCCCGGCGCACGCGGGGCAGCTCCTGGAATACCTCGTCCAGCTTGTCCAGGGCGTCCATCTCCTTGAGCTGATTGAAGAGGTTGGAGAGCATCCCTCCCGGGGTCTGGTGCAGCAGGACATTGGTATCGATGATGGAGATGCTGTCGTTCAGCAGGTGCCTGTATTTGGGGGAGACGGACTTGAAGTGCTCCGAGCACCTGGTGAGCTGGTTCAGGTCGAAGCCGGTGTCCCGGCTTGTTCCCCGCAGGGCGGCAACGAGCGGCTCCAGGCCGGGATGGGAGGTGCGATAGGCCCAGGGGGAGAGGCAGACGTCGACGATGTCCACTCCGGCCTCGATGGCCTTGAGCATGGCCATGTCCGCCATCCCGGAGGTGAAGTGGCTGTGCAGGTGGATGGGGGTGTGCAGCTCGTCCTTCAGGGCCCTGATCAGGAAGTAGGCGTCGTAGGGGTCGATGATCCCGGCCATGTCCTTAATGCAGATGGTGTCCGCACCCATGTCCTCCAGTTCCTTGGCCTTGTCCAGGTAGTACTGGAGGGTGTAGACCTCGCCGCCCATGCGCTGCTCGGTCAGGGAGTAGCTGATCGCGCCCTGGAAGTGTT
>JAIPDU010000096.1 GCA_021737525.1 Desulfohalobiaceae bacterium
TCTCCGGGCCGGGAGGTCCAGTCCAGGGTGCCCTTGTGCTCCAGGACCGTTTTTTTGCTGAACATCACCCCCAGACCGAAGCCCTCCCTGTTCTTGCCGCTGACAAAGGGCAGGCCCAGCTTGCTCTGTGTTCCCTCGTCCATGCCGCAACCGTTGTCCTCCACCTCCAGGACCGCACCGGGCCCCGAGGCTTTCCCGCTACGCAGCACCACCCGCGGAACGACGTCGTCTCCCTCGTTTTCCAGAACCGCGTCCAGGGCGTTTTGCACCAGATTCAGGAAGCATTTGCGTATGGACTCCGGGTCCATACGCACCCGCGGCAGCTCCGTGTCCAGGTCCAGAGCCAGATCGATGCCCAGGGACTTGGCCCTGTCCTGATACAGGGCGTGCACGTCCCGGAGCGGACGGTTGGGGTCGCACCACTCCAGCCGCAGGGATCTGGGTCTGGCCAACTGGAGGAGCTCCAGGGAAAGATCCTTGAGCGTGGACACATTGGCCTTGAGCATGTCCCAGCCCTGCTCCCGGTATTCCGTTTTCTCCTGCTCCCGGCCCTGTTCCAGCAGGTAGATGCTTCCCTCCAGGCCTCCGGCGATGTTTTTGATCGTATGGGACAGCCCCAAGACAGCCTCTCCCGCCAGGGCCCACTTCCGGGCATCCCCGAGCTCCCGGCCCCGCTGCTCCACCATGGTTTCCAGGCTGCTCGTGTACTCCTTGACCCCCCGCTTCAGCTCCAGACGCTCCTCCGTTCGCCGCAGGGCCTCTTGCAGGACATCGTCCCGGACCGGCTTGTTCAGAAAATCCGCCGCATCCCAGCGAAGGCCCTGCACAGCGGTTTCCATGTCCCCGAATCCGGTGAGCAGCAGGACCTCGACCTCGGGATACTCCGTCTTGATCCGCTTCAAGAGCTCCAGGCCGCCCATGCCGGGCATCTTGATATCGGAAATCACCATCTCCGGCTGAAAGGCGGGGATACGCTCCAAAGCCTCCTCTCCGCTTGGGGCGGTCTCCACTTCATACCCCATGTCCCTGAGGCTGAGAGAGAACACCTTCCGTATGCCCGCCTCGTCGTCGACAAAAAGGATCCTCTTCGCCATCAGGCGTCCTCCGTCCGGGGAAACTCCAGGACGAACCTGGCATAGCTCCCTTCCTCGGACTCCACCCGTATCACCCCGCCGCAATCCTGAACGATACGATAGCTGATGGACAGGCCCAGGCCGGTTCCCTTGCCCACCTCCTTGGTGGTGTAAAAGGGCTCGAAGATACGGTCCCTGACTGCCCTGGGTATACCCCGTCCGGTGTCCTGGACCAGAACAAAGACCCGGTCACCCTCGGACCAGGTGGCGAGCTCGATGCGCTTTTCCGCCTCCGGCACCCGGCCCGCCTTTTCCTCGATTGCGTCCCGTGCGTTCAGGAGCAGATTGATGAAGACCTGCTCCAGCTGGTTCGGCTCTCCCCGGATGGAGGGCAGCTCCGGCTCCAGGTCCCAGACCACCTCGATCTCGCGCAGCTTGAGCTGCTGGCTGAAAATGTCCATGGCGCTCTGGAGCACGGAATTGAGCTGAACGCTCTCCAGCCGGACCTCGGGCTTGCGGCTGAACTCCCGCATGTGGTTGATGATCTTGGTGGCCCGCTCCACATTGGCGTCGATCTCCTCCAGCATGCTCCCCACGGTCTCCTCGGAAAAGGTGCCCGGATCCCGCCGCTTTCGGGCCAGGAAGTTGCTCGCCGTGCGGATCACGGTCAGCGGCTGATTCAGCTCATGGGCTATTCCAGAGGCCATCTCGCCCAGGGTGGTCATCTTGCTGGACTGGATCAGCTGCTGTTCGGTTTCCAGGCGCTTGGTGATATCGCTCGCCGTGACCAGGAGCACCTTGCGGTCGTTGTACTCCGAGGGGGAGACCCGTATGGCGGTGTACACGATAGCCCCGTCCCTGGTCTGCTGGCGGCTCTTCTGGATATAGGCCGAGGAGCCGAGCAGCTCGGCGTACTCCTGACGTTCCTTCTCCAGAAAGAGGTCCAGGAAGCTCGTCTGCAGAAGCTCCTGTTTCCGGTAGCCGTACAGGGAGAGAACCCGATCGTTGCAGTCGATGATGGTCAGTCGCTCCGAATCCAGAACGAAGACCGGATTGGGAATGTTGTTGAAAATGGCCCAGTACTTGTTCTCCGAGCGGCGCAGATCCTCTTCCAGCTTTTTTCTCTCGGTGATGTCCAGGCACATCTCCATCACCGCCTCCACCTTGCCCCGCGGGTTGTGGATGGGCGCCGTGGTGACCAGCCAGTGGGCCTGGCTCCCGTCCCTGACGTACCCCGACTCCTCGCTGGTATGGACCCTGCCGTCCCGGAAAGTCTTCTCCACGGGGCACTCCACGCACTTCTCGCTGCGCCCCTTGTACGCCCTGTAGCAGTACTCCCAGCGCTTGGGGGCGAACTTGCGCTCGAACTCCCGATTGTAGCTGATCAAGCGATACTGGCGGTCCTGCACGGTTATCAGGCAGGGGACCAGCCCGTAGAGCTGCTCGTATCGCTCCCGCTCCCGGGTGATCTCCTTGTGCTTCTGTTCGATCTCCCGCCCCATGTCCTCGATGGCCCGGGCCAGCCCCCCCATTTCGTCCCGCTGCCCCACATCCACCCGCGTATCCGGCTCTCCCCTGGCGATCCTCTGCGTGGCCCGGATCATTCCCGTGACCGGCCTGTTGATGAAGCGCTGCACGAACAGGACGAAGGCCAGATAAGTGGCCAGAAAAACAAACAGGGCGAAGAAGAGGGTGTGCTTTTCGTAGGCAGCGAGCTTTTCATCCGTGCCTCTAAGGCTCACCACCACATCCAGCAGCCCCAGGACCTTTTCCTCCTTTGTATGGGCGTGGCACGAGGCCTGGTAACAGGTTGGCTCATTGTAAATGGGACTGATGATCCCCATATACCGCTGTCCGGAATCGCTCCGGAAAACCCGGATCCGCTTGTCCGGCTCAGCAGTGCTCTGCACCGGCTCCCGTCCGTGACAGCTCCGGCACCTTTCCTCCCGCTTGTTGACCCGCCTACCCAATTCCTCCTGCTGATTGGAGAAGGCAATCATCCCCTTCTTGTTGAAGATCCGGATGTTGCGGATTTTCTCCTGCTTGCCGATGTTGTTCACGATCTGCTCGATATCCCGCCGGGCATTGTGGAGCATGGCGTACCTGGCCCCGAGCCTGATGGTCTCCGTCAGCTCCAGGAGATTGGTCTGCACATTGCCCATGAGGGTGTTCTTCTGGTAGGTTACATTGAAATAGGACCACAGGCCGATGCTGCCCAGCAGGATCACCCCCACGGTCAACAGGACCTTGAAGAGCAGCCTCTGCCTGATGTTTTGCCACAAATGCCACATACCCTGCTACCGGGAGACCCGGAAATGAAACTCTCCACCCGGACACGTTACGGCTTTCGCATGCTCGTGAGCATCGCCGGGGCCCAGGAGACGACCTCCCAGCCCGTCCCCTTGTATCCTATCGCTGTGCAACAGAATATATCCTTCAAATACCTGGAAAAAATCTGCCGCATTCTCAAAGACAAGGGCTATCTCCGGGGCAAGCGCGGACCCGATGGGGGATACCGTCTCCGGATGCCTCCGGAGGACATCTTCCTGGGCGAGCTGGTCAAGGTCCTGGAGAACGAAATGAATCTCATCGACTGCTGTCTCTACGAGACCTCCTGCTCCCAGAGCCCCCGCTGCCCTACCAAACAGCTTTGGCAGGACCTGCGCCGGACCATCATCGACAGGCTCAACACCTATACCCTGGCGGATCTGATCCACACTCCGCAAGTCTGTCTTCTGGAAGAGCCAGACCCTGAACTCTCAACCAAGTGGCGCAACAGTGCCCCCTAATCGATTTCCTGCCGCTTCTCCCGTCCCATTCGGCTCCAGGACAGCCTCATCACCAGGCCGAGAATTATCCTTCTAACTCCTTGTCCCCACAATAAAACTCGTAACCGTTCACCACCTTGCGGAACCGTGAGCCTACCCGAGGTGGGCTTATCCCGATCAGGGTGTTGGTGAATAGTTACTAAAACTCTTCCTTTCCCTTCTACCCATCCATTCCAACAGGTTTTAAGCAAAACAGCCCAAGAGAGTTCCACACGGACTTGCCGCACATATGGGCCCAAAACACGGTTTCTGTAAAGATAACAAGATATTTCAGTCAGTCATATTTTCTGTAAGAATATCATTTTTCCCGTTCCGTGCAACCCGCATTCTCTATTTCATACTTCCCGGGTATGAAAAGAACAGGGTGACGCAGTCCCAAAGCTGTGCTACAACTTATGCAAAGTCCCTGAAAATTCAATCGGAGAGGACGCATGCTGCAAGATCTGGACTGGACTGAAGGTGAGCGCATCCTTTTGGATCTGGGAAGCCTGCCCCAGGAGGCCCAACGCCTCGTGGAGCTCCAATTCAGTCCCGACGGGGAGCGTGTGGGCCATATCCTCGGCTTTTCCGAGGGCGAATGCCGTATCGGAAGCAACGGGGATCTCCAGGAGGAGGAATTCGACAATGCCTGGATGCTGCGCTTCACCCCGGACAGCCGCCTCACCGCTCTCGTCTCCAGCCTGGGCGCATGGTCCATGCGGGTGGAGGACGTAACCTGGCCCGAGGAATACGACTATATCTGGAATCCGCTGTTCAGCGAGTCAGGAGAGGTTATATCCGCGGCGGTGCAAAAGGAGGGCTTCTACGGCATGGTTCGGGACCAGGCCACGTGGGGGGAGCTCTTTCCCTACGCCACGGACTACGCCATGAGCGCGGACGGCTCCATGTGCTGCTGCGTGGTGCAGACAGCCCCCCTGTCCGAGGGAGACATCAATGCCTTCCGGGCAAAGGTCTTCTCCGTCGCGGTCAATGGGAGGGTCTGGCCCTGGCATTTCCAAAACGTCTGGACGCCTGTGCCGGACTCCTCCACCGGCCGCACTGCTGCTGTGGTGCGGCGGGATTACCAGGACTGCAGCGTGGCGGTGGACGGCCTGGCCTGGCCGCAACGGTTCGACAACGCCTGGGAGCCCTTGATCGCTCCTGGCGGGGAGGTCTTCGCTCCGGTCCAGCTGGGCAGCAAATGGGGATTGGCCCGAGACGGAGAAATGGTCTGGCCCGCTCGGTATTGCCAGCTGTGGCACCTGCAAACGGATCCCCGGGGCCAGCGCATCGCCGCGATCGTCTCACCGCAATTCGGCCGATTCACCGTTCGCTATGGAGAGCGGATCTGGAAGACGAGCTATCCCGTATTGACCGACCTGCGTCTCGGTCCCGAGGGAGAGCGAGTCGCGGCAGTGGGCGCCTCCCGCATAGATCCCGAGCAGCCGGACTCCCTCTTTACCCCGCCCAGCTGGCAGCTCGTTGTGGACGACCAGCCGGCAAGCGGCTGGTTCGAACAGGTCTTCCCCCCTGTGTTCAGCCCGGACGGAGGACACGTCGCGGCGCGTATCAAGCACAACAAGCGCTTCGGGTATATTCTGGACGGCAAGGCCTATCCCCGGGAGTTCGACAGGGCCTGGGACCCTGTCTTCAGCCCCGACGGAGGGCGCATCCTCTTGAGGGTTCGCGAAGGCGACAGCCTGAAACGGATCGTCGCCTCAACGGATGAATTCAAATAAGCCCGTACCTTCGCGGAGGCAGGCAAAACGTCCCGGGTGTGCACACCCTTGCGGTGTGCCCTTGCGTGATGGACATCGGACAAGGAGGAGGCCATGAACGAGATCTACCAGTTCGTCACCGGCCCCTTGGCCTGGGCTGCCTTCCTGGTTTTCGGGCTGGGCTTGATGGGCAAGCTCGGGCAATCCCTGTATATGGCCCGTTCCAGGGATCCGGAGGTGCTGCGCTATTTCAGCCTCAAGTACGCCCTGCGCTCCATCCTGAACTGGCTGGTCCCCTTCCGGGCCAGAAGCTGGCGTCTGCAGCCCGACCTGACCGGGATCACCTTTATCTTCCACATCTGCCTTATCCTGGTCCCCATTTTTCTTAGCGCCCACATCGTCCTGCTGGAACAGAAATGGGGCTTCAGCTACTGGAGTCTGCCCGACGGCCTGGCCGATGTCCTCACCGTGGTGGTCATCCTTTCCTGTCTCTATTTTGCGGGACGCCGGGCCCTCTCCCCGCAGCTGCGCTTCACCTCGGGCATGCGGGACTGGCTAATCCTCGGGCTTGTTCTTCTCCCCTTTCTTACGGGATTCGTGGCCTATCATCAGCTCGGCGGGTACCAGGTGGTGCTCATCCTGCACATCGTCTTCGGGGAGATCCTTCTGGCGTCCATCCCCTTCACCAGGCTGAGCCATATATTCCTCGGCCCGCTGCTGCGGGCCCACATCGGATCCGAATTCGGGCTGATCCGCAGGGCAAGGGATTGGTAACACCCCGCCCGCACGGCCAAATGGACGACGAGGCAGGAAAATGTGCAGAGCGAAGGC
>JAIPDU010000097.1 GCA_021737525.1 Desulfohalobiaceae bacterium
GGGCTCCGGCAGGCCGGCAAGGGAATAGGCCCGGATCAGCTCCCCCTCCTGGTGCTGAAGCAGACCGGAGAGGATGAGACTGCCTCCGGGCGCGAGCATCCCTGCCAGGGGCTCGGCCATCTCCAGCAGGGGGTCGGCCAGGATATTGGCCAGAACCAGGTCAAATGCCGCCTCGCGGGAAAGGCAATCCAGATCGCCCACCACCAGGGGGAAACGCTCCCGCACCTGATTCAGGCCCCTGTTCGTGCGCGCATTGTGAATCGCGATGGAATCGTTGTCCACCCCCAGGGTCCAGGCGCCTGTTGCGGCGCATGCAATCCCCAGCACTCCGGATCCCGTCCCCAGGTCGAGGCAGTGGTACTGGGGCGGGAACCCGTCCCGGGGCAACAACTCGGCGATCGCCTCCAGACAGAGATAGGTCGTGGGGTGGTGGCCGGTGCCAAAGGCCATTTCCGGATAGATGAACAGCGGGATCCGCTCCGCTGCCCCGCCTGGTGGGTCCTGCCAGGAGGGCAGGACCAGAAACGTGTCCGCCACGGATACGGGCTGAAAGAAGTCGCGCCAGACATGGTGCCACTGCCTGTTCTCCTGCCTGCTGACCCTGGCGCTGACATCCGGAAAGGCCTGTTGCAGCCTCCGGGCGAGGGAGCTGGCCTGTTCATATTCCGTGCAATAGACTGTCACACAGCCGTTTTCCTCCTGGCTCTCCTCCCACCCCCAGCTCACATTGTCCCACAGGAAGCAGGCCAATTCCTCCCGCCGCGCTTGCGGCATGTCGCACTGCAGTCGGTAGACCCATTCGGACATGAAAGATTTTCCTCATCTCAAGATGATGCGCCTCAAGCCGCCCCGGAACCAAGAACACGGTCCTGGCCGGGGATCGCGGCGAGCGCAGCCTGGAATCCGGCCACGGCTCGAAATGGAGGCCGATGGACCGGGATCCGTCAGGCGCATGCCGATCGCGCTGCGCGCGACATATCGCTAGTGTTGCTCCGGGAATCCGAAGTGGAATACGGGATCGGCCCGTGGCGGCGAGAAGCCGGGCGCCGGCATCAGCTGCGGCTCGACGTGCCCGGAAGCGGGCGGGCGGATCAGTAGCCTTCCGTGGCCTCCAGGGCCAGCTCAAGGGTCCGGACGAAGCCCTCGATCTCCTCTTCGGTGATGGTGAAGGGAGGCAACAGCCTCAGGGTGGTGCCCTGGACCAGGTTGCATACGTAGCCGCGCTGCAGGAGCTCCTGCCATACCTCCTTGCCGGACTGGGTCAGCTCGATGCCCAGCATCAGTCCCATACCCCGGCACTCCCGGATTCTTTCCGGCCATCGCTCCTTTAGCTCGCGGAACAGGCGAAAGGCGAGATCCTGCTTCTCCCGGTTGCGGCGGCACAGATCGTCCCGCTGCAGGATCTCCAGGACCTTGCTCCCAGCCCGGCAAACCAGGGGATTGCCCCCGAAGGTGGCGGCGTGGCTCCCCGGAGCGAACCCCTGGGCCACGCTTTGGCTGGCCAGCATGGCACCCACTGGAAGGCCGTTGCCCAGCCCCTTGGCCACGGTGAACACATCCGGGGTCAGCCCGTAATGCTGATGGGCCCACATGGCCCCGGTTCGGCCCAGACCGGTCTGGACCTCGTCGATCAGGAACAGGATCCCCTTTTCCCGGCAGAGCTCCTGCACCCCCAGCAAGTAGTCCCGGGAAAGGGGCCGCACCCCCCCTTCGCCCTGCACCACTTCCAGCATCACCGCGGCGGTTTGTTCCGTGACCGCCTCCCGGAGGCTGGACAGGTCCTCGGGGGGAACCTGGCGAAAACCCTGGGGAAGGGGATCGAAGCCCTCCTGGACCTTGCTCTGGCCGGTGGCGGTCAGAGTGGCCAGGGTGCGTCCGTGGAAGGAGTCCCGGAGGGAAATGATCTCATAGGCGCTGCTGCCGCGCACTTGGCGCATGTAGCGCCTGGCCAGCTTGAAGGCCGCTTCGTTGGCTTCGGCCCCGGAGTTGCAGAAAAAGACCTGATCCAGGGAGCAGGTTGCGGTGAGGGCCCGGGCCAGGTCCAGCTGCTCCCTCTGGTAGAAGAGGTTGCTCACGTGGATCAGTGTCTCCGCCTGTTCCTGGATCGCCCGCACCACTTCCGGATGGCTGTGACCGAGGTTGCACACGGAGATGCCGCTCAGGAAATCGATGTATTCCCCGCCCTGTTCGTCCACGAGCCTCGTGTCGCGGGCCCGGGTGATCAGCAGGGGATAACGGGCATAAGTGGGCACAATCAACTCTCTGTCCTGTTCCCGGATTTGTTCGAAGGTATCCGTCATATCTGGAGCATCCATTCTCTGCGTATTATTCAACGTGCCTCTCGCTACCGGGATCTTGTCCGATCAAGGGGGGCTCCGCCCTTCCTCGGCTGGAGGATCTTATACTGGAATCCTGCGCCCGGGATTTTCTTATGCTTATTGTGCGGACACGAGACTAGACCTGGGGCCTGGGCAGCAGCCCCGCCGCTTCCGCGATTTCGGGCACCTTGTGCTCCCATTCGATGGCCATGAGGTGGATTCCGGCCACGCTCTTCATCTCCCTGAACTCCTGCATCTGTTCCACCGCGATCTTGATCCCCTCGTCCTTCTGGCTCTTCTTGGGAACCCCCCTCAGGCGCTCGATGATCTCGTCCGGCACGTCCATGCCCGGGACCTTGCTCTGCATGAACTTGGCCATACCCACGCTCTTCATGGGGGTGATGCCGGGCATGATGTAGGCCTTCTCCGTCAGGCCCATATCCTCGGCCTGCTTGAGCCACTCCCGCATGCGCCGCATATTGAAAACGCACTGGGTCTGAATGAAGTCCACCCCGGCCTCGACCTTCTTGGCCAGCCTGTAAACCCGCCATTCATGCGGTTCGGCAAAGGGATTGGCCGCGGCGCCGATGAACATGGACGGCGGCTGCTCGATGTCCGCCCCGCCCTGGAACTTGCCCTCGTCGCGCATGGATTTGACCGTGGAAACCAGCTGGATGGAGTCGATGTCGAAGACCCCCTTGGCGTGCGGGTGATCCCCGAACTGTTGATGATCGCCCGAGAGACAGAGCATGTTCCCGATCCCCAGGGCCGAGGCTCCCAGGATATCCGACTGCATGGCCAATCGATTCCGGTCCCGGCAGACCATTTGGTAAACCGGCTCCAGCCCTTCCTGAAGCATGATCAGAGACGTCGCCCAGCTGGACATGCGGACCATGCCGGTCTGATTGTCCGTGATATTCACGGCGTCCACCCTGCCCTTGAGATGGGAGGCTTTCTGCTGCACCGCCTCAACGCTCGTTCCCCGGGGGGGGCCCAGCTCGCCGGTCAGGGCGAAATGCCCGGACCGGAGGACCTTTTCCAGATGCGTTCCGCTGTTCATAGGCGCCTTCTCTTGTCTGGTTTGCTGGTGGACATCACAGGCTCAAAAGGCACATCGCCGGCACGAAGAACAGGGCCACCTCCCGCTTGCTCGGCTCAAAGGAGGTCTTGGTCCGGTTCTTTTTGACCAGTCCCAGGTTCTCGAAACCCATGGGATCGAATTGCGCCACACTGGAATCCCCGGTCCTGTTAAGGCAGTCCGTGATCACCTGCCTGGACAGCTCGAGCATATCCCGCAGGTAATCATTCTCTTCCGACTGCTCCTTCAGTCCCCGGACAAGCCTTTTCCTCTCCAGGGGATCGCATCTGGAGAGGGAGAGGCCACTCTTATAGACCATCTTCTTCAGGGAGAAGCTCATTCTGGACTGCCGCAGTGTGCGCAACAGGAGCTCGTCAGCATCCCTCCAGGTGGTCTGGATGATCCTCCGAAGCTGTTTATTGGAGTAGTCCACCTGCCGATCGGCTCGCAATTCCACGGAAACGTGGCCCACTCTGCCCCGCCTCCTGTTCAGCTGGAGCATATTGGGCACATAGTAGTTGTGGGCCACCACATCCGAGGCCAGATGGCCCAGATAGCCCAGGGCGTAAGCCCTCAGATCCGGGGCCTCCACCTTTTGCAGGAGACGCAGGCCGGCATCCCAGCTGTGGCAGTGGTTCGGGGTGAGCTCCCTCCCCTTGCCCACGAGCATATCCGCGCTCAGGGACCCGTAAAGGAAGGCGAACCCGTTCTCCTGGAGCAGTTGCGCGGTTGAGGCGCTGAAAAGATGCAGATGGGCCAGGAAGTAGTTCCCCAGGTACAGATGCACTCCCGGCCCCCAGGCCAGGGCCTGATCCGGAAGCGCGAGTCCGCCCAGGAGGGCGGCGAGAAAGAAAAGGAGCTTAGTCTTGGACATGACACTCCCCGCAGGCGAGCGGTCCTTTCCCCGTGTCGCTGTGGCATCCCATGCACTGCGTGTGGTAGGCCTCTCTCAAGGGCACGGCGTTGTCCTCGCTTTCTTCCAGCCCGTGGCAATCGGAGCACTCCTGGCCCACGGACATGAGGCCTTCCACCCTTTCCCCGTCCTCGTACACATGGTGACACACGCTGCAGTCGTAGACCCCGGCCCGGACGTTGTGGCCGTCGTGCTCGAAAACAACTGCCGGCCGCTGCCGGGTCGGGAAGGCCTCATCCTGGACGACGGTCATGTTCGCGCGGGGCAGGGCAGGCGCGGCTGTCAGAACCACAGCCAGCACGCAGAGGATGAGCACCGGAGCCGATTTGGGGAAAGACATAGACAGCCCCCGCAATTTTCCTTGGTTGATTCTATGGGTCAATGCTATCAGTCCTTGGCCTATTACCAGAATCAGGCCCGTAAGACAAGGTGGAGAATGACTCGCGTCTCCTGCTCCGCCATCCAGGGACGGATTATTGGGATACTCCCCGCCCGCCCCTGCCGGAAGCCGCTGGAGACGCCCGCCTCGGCCGCATCCCTCTCCCATTCGGAAACACCCATCTCGGCGCCGGAACTCAGGAGCAGACCTGGAGCATCCGGTTCACCGCCTCCCTGGCCCAGCTTGCCTCCCGGGAAGCCACCTCCACCCGTGGGGCGCCTCCGCCGCTGATGGCCTCCAGCAGGCCTGCGAGGCGCTCTTCCGTGACCTGGGCCATGAAGGGGCAGTCACAGGACTTGAGGGGCAGGACCGACTTCTCCTCGGCGAAGCGCCGCTTGAGCCGCTGCACCAGATTGCTCTCCGTGCCCACGTAGATCCTGCTGCCCGGGGGGCTCGCTTCGACATAGGCGATGATCTGGGAGGTGGAGCCGCTGGCGTCCGCAGCCCGAACAACTTCCGGAGCGCACTCGGGATGGACGATAACCCGGGCCTTGGAATCGCTCTCGCGGATTTCCCGTATTGCCTCCGTGCGGAAGGCGGTGTGCACGTCGCAGATACCGGGCCAGATGTAGACCACACCCGTTTGTTCCCCTCCGGGATGGAGCAGAAAGTCGCGCCGGTTTTCCGGGATCCCTATCCGGTCGGCGATATTCAGGGCCAGATTCTTGTCCGGGAGAAAGAGGACCCCGTCGCCCTGTTCCAGGGCCCAACGGAGCATGGTTTCCGCGTTTGCGGAGGTGCAGACCGATCCGCCGTAGCGGCCGCATATCGCCTTTACCGCGGAGGAGGTGTTCACGTAGGCCAGGGGAACGATCCGTCCGCCATCCCGGTTCAGCTCTTGCAGGGTGGTTTCCACAATCCGGGCCGGAGCCAGATCCGCCAGGGTGCAGCCGGCCTCCCGGGCCGGGAGGTACACGCCCTGCCCCTGCCTGGCGAGCACGGAGGCGGTCTCGGCCATGAAAAACACCCCGCACATGACGATGTGCTCCGCCTCGAGGGAGGGGATCCTGCGGGCGAGCTCCAGGGAATCGCCCACCGAATCCGCGTGCCGGACCACCTGGTCGCTCTGGTAGTGATGGGCCAGGATGTGCAGCCTCTGGCCCATCCGCTCCTTGATGGCTTGAATGCGCTCCGGATAATCGGCCATATCGACTTCAGTGCCTCCTCTTGGGGATCAAAGCGGGGTTTGCTAAAGACATAATAATGAAGTAAATATTTTGCAAGTTCTGTTTCCGCACTTTCAAGATGCACATAACCGTCATTCCCGGCCCGACCCGGGCACAACCAGGAATACAATGCTGCGAACCCTGCACTCATTCGACGAATGTGCAGGGCAGACCTCGCCGTATCCCCGTTCAATTCAAAGTGTTAAACACAATCTTATACAACCTTCATTCCCGGGCGGATCCGGGCACAACCAAGCCTGAAAAGGTGCAGAGCGAAGGCAGGCGGGGCGCTTGAGCGCCGGTTTCATCCCGGGTTTCACATGACGGGGCCAGCAGCACCTGCCCGAATACCAGGACAACCAAGCCTGTTCGAGGCAGGATTCTCGTTTGAGCTTGGGGTGGTTCATTACACCACAATGCTTGCTTATTGCGGTATGAACAAAGTGATGGTGCTATATGAAACCCAGCTCAAGCGGCCCCGCCTGCCTTCGCTTT
>JAIPDU010000098.1 GCA_021737525.1 Desulfohalobiaceae bacterium
GCAAGGGGCATTATGATCCTGTGTTTTTTGTGCTTCGACCCGAAGCCCCGGCTGGGCCCGGACACGGGTCGATCGGGGTCTTTATCCGTGCGCGGGACTGTCGTTTGGCTGGGTTGCGAGCGAACCAATGGGAATCTGCGGGAGGGGCGACTCCCGAGAGATTTTTGCGCACAGGGTTGCCATTGGCTGGGGACACGGGTTAATTATGCGAGAAGAAGATGGATTCAAGCGGGTGCTCAGCTAACATTGCTAGTTGCTCGTTTTGCCTTATGGTTCACTGTTGACACACTGATCACGATTCACTGGTCACATCTCACGCATCGCAGATAGCCAATCTCCAGTCACGACTCACCAGTCACTATCAATGAGCATAGGAGAACAAGGAGGCGGCGTTTTGGCCGGACAGAACAGATCCGTGTCACAGTCGGATAGGCAGGATATATGTGAGAAGCTGCGGGAACGGATCGAAGCAGCTCTGGAGCGTATGGACCGGGACTATCTGACCGTGCCGCAGCTGGTGAAGTCCCTGCCCCAAGGCGTGCGCAAGGCGTTGAACATAGAGGGGAAGACGAAAGCCGGCCGCATCGCGGAGCGGATAGAGACCTATCTGGAGGAGGGATTCCGCATCCGCAAGGGTCAGCGCTCCCTCTGCCTCTGCAGGGACTTTTCCGAGCGGGAGCTCGTCCGCAGGGAGGCGGCCCGCAAGCCCGGACTCACCTCCAAGCAGCTAAAAAACAAGCTTCCCCTGCCGGAGAGCGAGTTCCTGCCCGCGCTGAACAGCCTCCTGCAACGGGGCGAGCTTTTCTGCACCCTCGGTCGGGAGCACAGGGCACTGGTCAGTCCTGCGGGACAGACGGTTGAGGCACCGGGCAGGGAACAAGAGCCGGAATCCACTTCCAGTCAGGACAGGGAGGCCTTTCGCGAAGCCTGTGATGCCGTGGCCGGCGGCAGACGCTTCGTGCGCATCCACCAGGTCCGGGAGCGCCTGCAGTGGTCCAGGGAGAGATTCGACCGCGTCCTGGCAGAGTTGCGGAGAAGCTTCGCAGTGCAGCTGCACGGGGGTGACCCTTCCTCCATGACCGAGGGACAGATCCGTGATTCCTACAAGGACCAACAGGGGCGTCTCTATATCGCCCTGACTTGGAGCGATAGGTGATGGACCGGGAGGAGAAGCTTCGCGCCCTGCGGAGGAAGAACCCATTTGTTTCCGTGAGCGCAGGGGATCCCTGGGAGTTGGCCTATCCCGATGTGGAGGAGGTGAACCGGGAGCCCTTCGAGGGATTGGCGGAATTGATTCGGGAATTGGCGGACAGCCCCGGGACCAATTGCGCCGGCCTGGTCCTGGGGGAGGTGGGAAGCGGCAAGACACATCTGATCTCGCGGCTGCTGGAGCTCGGCAGGCACGGAGACCCCCTTTTCTTCTTCGCCTATGTCCAGCCCCTAGAGGATCCGGAACAGACCTTCCGCTACCTGTTACGGGAAATAGTAGTCAATCTCTGCCGTCCCCTGCACCGCGAGGAAAAGGGTGGAGCAAGCGCTCTGGATCTGCTTGTATCGCGCATCCTGGTGGAGGATGTGCTCCACGAGCTCGTCAAGGGCAAGGGGGAGCGGTCGCGCAAGACTTTGCAACACCTGCGCCGCAATCCCCTGAGGGTGTTCGACGTGGGCCGGGAGCGCTTCTCCTGGCTCCAGCGCCGGGGAGTCGCTTTTCTACGCCGGACTTTCGGGGCCATGTCCGGGGACATGGCCCGGGCTCTTTTCGCCTATATGGATGCCGGGACCAGGGCGGATGCGGCGAACTGGCTCCAGGGGGCTGTCCTGGACGAAGAGGACGCAGAACGCCTCCGGGTCCGGGGCAGGAGCGAATCCAGCGGGGCGGCTCTGGAACAGGAGGCAAGAGATGTTTTGGCCGGCCTGGGACAGCTTCTGGCCAGGTACCGCATCCCATTGCTCACCTGTTTCGATCGCCTGGAGAACCTGGAAACCCCGGAACAGATCCGGGCCCAGGGCAAGATGGTGGAGTTCCTCGTGGACTCGGTTAGATCCGCTTTGCCGGTGATATTCGCCCGCGGCCTGCATTGGGAGGAGACCATCCGGGATCAGCTCAATCAGCACGTGGTGAGCAGGCTGGAAGCCAATCAGTTCCTGCTCTCCAACTGCACCCCGGAGCAGGGCCTGGCCCTGGTCCGGGAGAGGCTGCGCATCGCCTTCGGGATGGAGGCTCTGAGCGAGTTGTATCCCTTTGATGAAGACGAGTTGCGGGAGGCCTTTTCCGTGGGCCTTAGCCCGCGCGAGGTTATCGCCCAGGCCAATCGAAAGTTGCGGCGCATTCTCCGGGAGGGGCCAGCTAAAGCTGAGAGTGCCGAGGACAGGCTGCGCAGGGAGTTTAAGAGCCAGCTCGAGGCCGTGCGCGGGGATCCGGACAGCCAGCCACCGGATCGCGGCCGCATGCGCAAGGGCCTGGAGCTTTACATGAGCAATATGCAAGGGGAAGGGGCTGCTGCTGTTGCCGGACCGGTCAGGAGGCCGGCCAAAAGGGACAAATACGTGGATCTGGAAGTGCCCCTCGCTGGGGAGGGGAAAGGGAAAGCCAAGGGCCTGGTGATCATCGACACGGAGCTGCACCACGCCTCGGTCCGCGCGGCCCTGAAACGCGGGGTGCGGCATCTGGAGAGGGATCCTGACGGATTCGTTCTCTACATCCGCGACAGCCGCTGCGGCTTTCCTGGGCCTGCCAAATGGAAGGCGACCAACGAGATGCTGCAGGCCTTCCGGGCAAAGGGCGGAACGGCCCTTTTCCTAGAGCCGGAGCAGGCAGCGGCGTGGTACGCCTTGGCCCTGTTGGCCTATGCCGTCCGGGAGGGCGACATCTCCCTCCAGGATTCAGAGTCCGGAAGCAGACCCATCGGCTGGGAGGAGTTTAAGGGGTTTATCAGTGGCGGCCTGCGGGGTGAAGGCTTCGAGCAAGTTGAAACCCGGCTGCGGAAATTCGCTCAGGCGGGAAAAAGAGAGGGTGTTTCCGGGGCCGGGCGGGAACAGGTCGAGACCATGGATGCGCATCAGGCAGCGGATATCGCGGTGCGCATTCTGCGCGAGCACCCCATGCTCCTGGCTCCGGTATCGGATGTGGGCGCAGAGCTGTACGGGACCTTTTCCGGAGGGGATGAAAAGCAGCTGCTCCGGATGCTGAAGGGTTATACGGATCGCTTCGAGATCATACACGCCCGCGATGCCTCGCTGGTCAAGCTCAAGAGGGAATGGCTCCATGAACAAGGCGAGCGTGTCTGAAATCCTTTTGGCCGCCCGATGTCCCCGTTTGCTCGCCTATCACCTGAGCGGCGGGGCAGGGGCTTGGCGGCAGGGTCGCGGCGGGGCAGGCCCCATGCCCGGCAAGCTCTTTCACGACGAGTTAGCGGCACCCCTGCATCAAGCCCTGTCCTCGGGGGATAACCAGTTGTGCCGGGAGCTGCAGGAGAGCCTGGATGTTTCCTCTGGCGGGTATCGGCCCCAAATCCTCGCCTTCCTGGAGCGAAGATGCCTTCTGCCCCTGTTGCGGGAAAAGGGCGGGAGCCTCTCGAGCGAAGGGATCCTGGCCCTGGCCAGGGGAGTGGAGACCTGGGGCGAGCTTATTGATCGTTTTCTGTCTTCCACCGGAGAGACGGACCTGACCCGGGTGTTCCATGATCCGGAACGGGATCTCGAGGCGGAGTTGCATCCTCGAGATGGAGAACCTGTCCAGGTCAGAGGGCGCTACGACAGCCTCCTCTTCGACGTTTCCGCTGGCGAGGGCGTTCTGCTGGAGTTCAAGGGAGGAACTCGCGGCGGCTTTCCCGAGGCGTTTCTCCAGGTGGCCCTGTACGCCATGCTCGTCCGCGAAACAACCAGAGTGGCAGTGCGGGCCATGATCTGTCATCTGGAGGAGGAAGAGACACCGGTCACGGAGTACTCCGCCGCAGAGCTGGAAGCGGCTCGCGAGGATGTCCTCGCAGCGGTGCGGCAGAGCCGGGAGGTCAAGAGGAGGGTTGTCGAGGAGGGCGGATCCGGAATCGAGCCCTCCCGGAGTCCGCAGGTGTGCGGGGAGTGTGCCTACGCCTCCCGCTGCGACAGGGACTGGGGCGGTGGGGAGGAGGACTTCCCGGACGAGGCCGGACAGGGGCTGGAGACCATCGTGGACGTTTTGCAATCCCTGAATATAGGGGTTCGGGCGGAGGGATACATCAACGGCCCTCGCTTCATCCGCTACAAGATCCTTCCCCGCAAGGGGACCACGGTGCGGAAGCTGTTGAACAAGTCCGAGGACCTGCAGATCGCGCTGAGCTCGCCCGTTCCGCCGCTCATTCGCACGCAGGCGGGATATGTCAGCCTGGATGTTCCCAAGCAGAACACCACCCCCCTCACCCTGCGGGATGTCTGGAACAGGGGCGCTGAAAGCAGGCCCGCCTCCAGGGCTGCCTTTCCCCTGGGCATGACCATCGAGGGGGAAGTGGAATGGGCGGATCTGTCCGACCCCACCATGACCAGCGTTCTGGTGGGCGGCACGGCAGGCAGCGGCAAGAGCGTCTTCCTGCGGGCCGCGGCAGTGGGGCTGGCCCTGAACGCCTCCGAGCGGGAGCTGGAGCTCACGCTTATCGATCCCAAACGGGTCAGTTTTACCGATCTCAAGGATCTGCCGCACCTCGCCTCGAATGTGCTTATGGAGTCCGGGGAGGCCCTTGAGGCTTTGGAGTCCCTCGTGGAAACCATGGAGGAGCGCTATCGCCTTCTAGAGGCCAGCGGCGAGGCGGATGTAACGGAATACAACAAGCGCAATCCCCTTCTGCCGCATCAGGTCCTTCTCATCGACGAATACGCGGACCTGATCCTGGACAGGGAATACAAGAAGCGGCTGGAAACCAGCGTGCAGCGCCTGGGCCAAAAGGGGCGCGCCGCGGGGGTGCATCTGCTGCTGTCCACCCAGAGGCCGGACGCGAACATCATTACCCCTGCGATCAAGGCCAACCTGCAGCTCACTGTGGCCCTGAAGGTGACCAATTCCTCCAACAGCCGCGTCATTCTGAATGAAGCCGGAGCGGAGCGCCTTGTGGGGTACGGGGACATGCTCGTGGGCGGCAGCGTGCCGGTGCAGAGACTGCAAGGCCCGCTGGTGACTCGGGAGGATATCGATGCCGCGTTCGCGCACTCCAATTCGTGAGCTGTGATACGTAAATGGTGAGCGGGCAGTCTTCAAGAAATTGATAGGGTCGCGTAATGGGAAAATATGAAAAACTGATGTTTCAGATACTAAGCGGCACAAGTGATGCTAATATTGCTTTTACTGACCTGATTGAGCTTCTGTAGCATTTGGGATTTGAAATGCGAATTAAAGGGAGTCATCATATCTTCCGTAAAGTCGGAATCGAGGAAAAGCCGAATCTACAGAAGGAAGGTAATAATGAAGCTATGGATAGAAACGGCTAAAGAATTCAATGACCCTATTCCGCAACCCAAAGGTCGTCGATTAGCTTATGCATGAAGATTTACCGAACTTGCCCCTCAAGCTGACGCTCGCCCCTCGCACGTAGGCGTTCACGGGGTTGCCGAGAATGTATGTTTTCAGAGGTTTGACCGCCAGTTACACCTTTCGGTGAGCACAAAAGGACTGGCTCATTATTGGTAACCATTCAGGGGGCAGGATAGGCGGACCGCAAAGCCTCAGAGAGCATTTTTCTCACCGCAGAGGGCGCTGAGGAGGCCCAGAGTAAGCCTTCACGGGGGTCGTTCTGCGTTTCTGCGACAGGAAGAGTAGCCCACCGCCGAGGCGCGGAGAACGCAGAGGGGAGGACGCGGAGGAAAAAGCCTTATCCTTTGCCCTGAGAGAGCACAAAGGCTCATTGTGGATTCAGCCAGACATCCATTTGCCATCCTTCTCATGCCAACGAGGTCAATGCCCCTTCTCGGTAGATGGAATTTTGTCTTTGTGCACACTCGATGAGCTTGCAGCGGAAAGTGCTGCGCGCTGCCGCTGATGCTGAGCGGTGGTCGGCAATCCACGGAGACAGACGTCCATGAGATCGGATTCACTGATTATCCCGGTCCAATTTTGCGGACCTATCGAATCGGGGAACGGCGGGTACGTTTGCGGAAGGCTGGCAAGCTACTTGCCAGGCTGTGCTGCGGTTCGATTGAAGGCTCCGCCTCCACTGGAAACGGAGCTTCGTGTCGAGGCATCGGATTCCGAGGCCCGGCTCCTGCACGAATCCAATGTCATCGTTGAAACCAAGGTGGCTGAATTGGACCTATCACCCCCGGCCAGGCGGTCTTTCGCCGAGGCTCGGGAGCCCGCAAAATCGTTTGCTGGCTTCACACGTCACCCTTTTCCGCAATGCTTCGTGTGCGGTCCCGAACGTA
>JAIPDU010000099.1 GCA_021737525.1 Desulfohalobiaceae bacterium
AGGCGCCAAGAGCGCTAAGGAGGCGCTAAGGAAGAGTTTTCCTTTGCCGGGTTAACGGCAAAGGAAAAGGCTTCGCCTGACGGCCTGGAATTCGACAGCGAAGGCGCTCTTTGCTTTGCGGGCGTTCCCGCAAAGCAAATATCTTCCCTTGGCGATATCCTTGGCGTCCTTGGCGTCTTGGCGGTTAAAAAAGCCCCAAGGAACCGACGCATAGTTGCATTGGTCTTTATCGTGAGCCAGTTTCTTTCCTTGCACAAGCTCTAGACTTATCTTCATAATACAATTGAAGATTTGGAGCAGGACAAATCCACCCTGGCACACCGGGAAAAGCAGAGTGGATTCCCCTCCGCTCGCTATCCCGCATGCTCGACTTCTGGAATTCGGGACCAAGTGGGGCTCGAAAAGCATGAAACCCAACAGGCGACAAGCCGGGGAAGCTTTTGCGCACCCATCATCAATCCGAACCATTCATTCTAAGGCGGATCGCACCCGGAAAAGGACAGCACCGAGGAGAGGCTGCCATGCTGGAGACGGATCATATAGAAACAGGGCCGGCTCGCACCGGCCTGGGCAACCCGGGAATGGAGGCTGGAGGAGATACCACTGCGTCCTGCCCGCACCAAATCACCACTGCGCGTCATTCTCCGAACCGGAGACTGGAATGCTCGCAATGGATCCTTTCACTGCCACCCCATGGGCTGAATGCTGCTCTGGAAATGGATCCAGATACCGTCTCTCCTGCCGGGCTCGAAGCCGTGCTTCAGGGTGTACCAGCTGATGGCCCTGTGATTGCCCTCGCCCGCCCATAGGGAAACCGCGGTGCGTCCATGCTTTCTCCCCATGGCTCTGGCAAAGCGCATGAACAGGCCGCCCAGTCCGTATCCCTGATGATCCGGATCGACAACAAGCTCGTGAATCTCCAGAACCTTTTTCTGACCCGGCTCATACCAATCCGGATCACAGACGATGAATCCGGCTGTGTTTCCATGGATAACGGCCTTGAAAAAGCTGTGGGAACAGTGGCGCTGGAGGCCCTGAAGATAGAGGAGGGCCTGATCTGTGGTGGCTTCTCCGTACTCCTCCATACCCCTGTAGGCCTTCATATACATCTGGGCCAGATGCGGGATATCCGTCTGTGCCACGGGGCAGAGGAATACCTCGGAGCTCTTTTTCGTGGCCCCTTGCGATTCAAGGGGAAGTGCGTGGGTTTGTTTCCTGCGTTCGGGAGGTAAGTCGGGATCTGTTGAGGTACTCATGCGAAAGGGTAAACTCCTTGTTAGGGTTGAGGATGGACAAGCCCGGGGCTTGTCAGAGGCACCTCGTTAACAAATATTTCTTGATTATTTTATAAGTCATGTGGGGATTGTTGTCAACAGTCCCCGAGATGACCGCTTTCGCTGCCCAAGCCTGCCACTCGCCACTTCACTCGGAAGATCTCGTGGGCTCCGTTGTCCTCGTTCGCTTCGCGGTCATCCGTTTGGCCATCAAGGGGGCCCTGTCAAAGAGCAGCACCCCCACGGAAGCCGAAACCAGGATGTACAGCCCGCTGAAGATCCTCAGCTGCGGGGCGGCCAAACTGGCGATAATCGCGGAGAACTCCCCGCGCTGAACCATGCTGAAGGCCGCTCGCGTGGAAACCCTTGGGCTCAGCCCGAATACGCGTCCGCCGAAGTACGTGGAGAGCAACTTGCCCAGCACGGACCAGGCCAGAAAGGCGAGCATCAACCATATAAGGGGCAGGCCCTGATTCAAGGCGATGGTTGTGCCGAACCAGAAAAAGAAAAAAGGCAGGGTCAGATTCCTGAGGGGAAGGGCAAGGGTTTCCAATTCCTTGGATTTGCCGGTTTCGGAGAGCATGATCCCTGCCAGGAAGGCGCCCAGCACCTCGGAGACTCCCAGGAAAAGGGCGAACCCGGCATAGGTCAGGGCGACTCCCACGGCCAAGAGCGGCATGAAGTCCTTGTCCAGGTGTTTGGCCACGAAGTTGTTCAATTTGCTGAAGCCGTAGTACCCCAGAAGCACCGCGCCCAGGACCAGGAGGACGATTTTGAGGAATATAAGGCCGATGTAGCCGGCCGAAACCGTGTCTCCGGCCTGAATCCCCACGATGAAGGAAACCAGCACGGGAGCCACCAGATCCTCGAAAATGAGCAGGGCCAGGATGAACTCGGTCTCCAGGTTGGCCAGCCTCTTCTTGTCTTCCAGCATCTTGGCGGTGATGGAGGAGCTCGTGGCGTATGCGACCGAGCCGAGGACAAAAGCGGAAACGACTCCGAGCCCGAAAGCGAGCGCCAGGGCCATGCTCAGGCCGAAATTGAAGACCAGATCCAGCAGGCCCGCCGGCCATATCCTTCTGGATATGTCCACCATTCGAGCCAGGGGAAAATCCAGGCCCAGAACGAAGAAAAGCAGGACTATCCCGATCTCGCCGACAGTATGGACCGTCTTCGTGCCGGCCGGATAAAAGGCGGCCGCGGTTCCCAGCAGGATGTAGACAAGGACCGAGGGAAGGCTGAATCTCCAGGAGGAGAAACCCAGGGCGAAGAAGAGGATCAAGAAGATCCCGGCCAGGAAGAGGAAAGGCACGTTTTCCACGGGAAACTCCTTATGCCGGGCGGATCAGGCTGACCTCCGGGATGCTATAGCCACACCACCCCTCGGGGAGCCGGCTCCTGGATGGAAATTGCCTCGAAAGGCGCCTTTGGACGAGCAAAGATAAGCGCAACGACTCACCACCTTGCGCAACCGCAATGTCCGGGGCATTCACGCTGAGTCCAGAGAAGTGCCGGATCGCTACGAACGAGCTAACTCGACTCGGTAAGCCGGCACATGGATTCCAGGTTCCTGGTCTGGTCCCTGGTGCCTATCACCATGAGCACGTCCCCGGGCTGGATCACTTCGGTGACTTCGGGGCTGCCGATAATCGAGTCCCCGCGTTGAATGCCGATAACCGTGGTTCCGGTGCGGCTCCGGATCCTGGAGTCGATAATCCGGGTATTGGCCACGCAGCTGTCCGGCTCCACCTTGAGCCATTCCAATCGGATATTCTTGAGCAGCATTTCCATGCGTTCGTCCGCAACAGGCTGGTAATCCACCCCCATGAGGATCGTGCCCAGCTGCCTGGCCTCCTCGTCGCTCAAAGTCAGGGTGTAATCCGGCTCGTCCTCCTCGGGATGCGTGAAATGGTATATCTCCCTGTGGCCGTGATGGTGCATGATCACCACCACCTGTTCCTTGTTGGCGGTCACGATGGAATACCGCTTGCCGATGCCGGGCAAATCGCTCGTTTTGACCTGCATTGCTCCACCCCGTTTTTGTTTTGTCTCCGCGGTTCCTCCCCCGAAAACCGGCCGTTTCCAAGCCAAGAGACCATATATCAAAACATCCCGCGGCCATTGTGTCCATCCCCGACCCACGAAGCCGGTGAATAAGCAGGCTGAATTTGTTCTCATAATAGTAAACCGCCAAGGCGCCAAGAGCGCTAAGGAGGCGCTAAGGAAGAGTTTCCCTTTGCCGGGTTAACGGCAAAGGAAAAGGCTTCGCCTGACGGCCTGAAATTAGACAGCGAAGGCGCTCTTTGCTTTGCGGGCGTTCCCGCAAAGCAAAATATCCCCCCTTGGCGATATCCTTGGCGTCCTTGGCGTCTTGGCGGTTAAAAAAGCCCCAAAGAACCAACGCATAGTTGCATTGATCTATATGTTCTTGCGCTGTTTCGTGAGCCTGTTTCTTTCCTTACACCAGCTGCAGACTTATCTTTATGATGCAATTGAAGATTTGGAGCAGGACAAACCCACCCTGGGTGAATAAGGTCCTGCCTTGACGCCTCGTTCACTGCTCGGATACATTGATTCGAGCCATCCGTTCCCGCCGCTCTCAACCGCCGAGCCAAGCGAGACATATCGAGCACCGCTCATGAAGCACCCTGCCTTTACCCGGCGCAACCGCTATACCCTCATTCTCCTTGTCGCGCTTTTCTGCCTCCTTCTTCTGGGGACCGGCGGATACATGCTCCTGGAGGGCGTCGAGCCCCTCCGGGCCCTGTACATGACAGTGGTCGCCCTGACTACGGTGGCCGGGACTTCCCTGTCCGAAAGCGGACAGCTCTTCACCATCGTCCTCGTGCTGCTGGGATTCGGTCTTGTGGCTGCCGCCGCAGCCTTTTTGGGCAACCTCCTGCTGGAGGGCAACTGGATCCAACTCTACAAATGGCGCAAGGTGCGGAAAATGCTCCAAAACCTACAGGATCACTACATCATCTGCGGACACGGTCAGATGGGCCAACTCGTGGCAGAGGAACTCATCCGGCACGAGCTTGCCGTGGTCGTGCTGGACAACAACGAATCCGCCCTTCTGCGCTGCAAGGAGCTGGGCGTCCCTCATCTGCAGTGCGACGCCATGGAGGAGGAAAACCTGGAAGCCGCCGGAGTGGAACGAGCCAAGGGACTCATTTCCGTTGTGGACCGCGACGCGGACAATGTCTTCATCGTGCTCACGGCCCGCTCGCTCAATCCGGACCTCTTCGTCTGCGCACGCGCCGGAAGCAAGGGAGTGGAGAAAAAGCTGATCCGGGCAGGGGTGGACAAGGTGGTCTCCCCCTATGCCAGCGCCGCAATTCGCATTACCCAGAAGGTGCTCCGCCCCAGCATCACCGACTTTCTGGATCTGGCCCTCTCCGGAGAGGGGTTCGAGCTGGAGATGGAGGAGCTGCGGATCCCTGAAGGAGCCCCGGTTGCGGGCCAGACCCTGGTCGACTCCAACATCCGCGGTGAGTTCAACATCATTATCATCACCCTTTTGCGCCCGGACGGCGCGCGCATCTACAATCCCTCGCCCCGGGAGACCCTTCAGTCCGGAGACACGCTCATCGCAGTGGGACCCAGGGACAACATGGACCGCTTCTACGAGCACCTGTTCAACGCTCCGCGCGTGGCCCCGCGCAAGACCCTGGACACTCACGGCTCGTGATCAGTGAACCGTTACCTGTTATCCGTCACCCGTATCGATGCCCTCGTTCTCCACTCCCTGCATAAAGGCCAGGATGTTGTCCCCCAGCACGCTTGCATTGTAGCCCCCTTCGAGCACCGCGAAGATCCGGCCCGGACAGAGGCGCCGGGCCATGGAGCCCACCATTCCGCCGATGCTGCGGTAGTTCTCCGTGGTGAGCATGCCCCCCCAGTCCTCCACATGCCTGTCGAAACCCGCGGAGACGGCCACCAGATCGCATTCCTCCACTCCGGCCAGGACGGTGGAGATCTCCTTGAGCGAGCCGGAGGAGAAATAGGTCACGTCGGCAATATTGCGGAAGAAGTTGTTCGTTCCGTCCCCGAAGTGGAGGTCGAAGTCCAGGATGAAGGCGCTCTTGATGCGTCCGGCCCGGCGCAGGCGCTCCACCGCCACCGCCACGTTGTTGTACCAGCAAAAGCCCCAGCAGTCCCCGGGACTGGCGTGATGTCCCGGCGGGCGGATCAGGGCGAAGGCGGGCTCTCCCCGCATGGCGTGCTCCGAGGCGCTTATCGCCCCGCCGGCCGCGAGCAGGGCCATGCTGTGCAGCTGCGGGCTCTCGGAGATCATGTCCAGGTGATGCTTTTCGTGGACCAGAAGGATATCCTCCTCATCCGCCATATCCGGCTCCACGAACTCGTAGCGCGGACGCAGCTCCTCCACGGCCCGGTCCAGACGTCCCCGGCCGGCGGCGGGATCCGCGGCGTACTCCTGCAAGTAGCGCTCATGGAAAACGACCTTCATGCTCCCCCTCCTTTGTTTTTCCTGGTCCCGCTGGCTCCTGCGATGCAGCCTACCATTCGGGCCCAAGCATAGCCCACTGCCCTGTCCCGGATCAATCACCCTCGCGTGGGAGACTCGTCCGGCCCCGGATCGATCCTGTTGTCAGCGTCCGCGGATTGAACTATCCTGAATAGAGATATGATTTCCATCACACCCCGTTTTCCTCCGCCAAGGCAGAGCAAGGCCATCCCGGCCTTGGCTCATACAGTTTCCATCGCAGCCCGGGCGGCTCTGCTCCTCTGCCTAGTTTTGTCCCTTGGCTGTTCCGGGTCGGCGCCCGGCTCCGGTCCCGCCGTGCCCTCCGTCAAGGAGGGGAATCTGCTGAGCCCCTCCGGGGAACCCCTTTCCCGCAGAGACTTTCTGAAAAGGGCCCGGGGAGCGGAGTATATCCTGATCGGCGAAACCCACGACATAGCCTGCGACCACCGGGTTCAGGCCCGCCTGATCCGCTGGCTGGCGGAAAACGGCACCCGTGCCGGGGTGGGCCTGGAGATGGTCCCCGCAAGCAGGCAGGAAATCCTGGACCGGTTCAACAGCGGCGGGTTGGAGCTGGACCAGCTGGCGGAAGCACTGGACTGGGAGGAGACCTGGGGACACC
>JAIPDU010000100.1 GCA_021737525.1 Desulfohalobiaceae bacterium
ACATAAGGCTCTGCCAGGACAAGTGCCGTCATCCGGGGCCGCGCTGACTCGTAACCGGCGTCCGATATCCGACATCCGACTTCCGATATCCGACATCTGATATCCGATATCCGACATCCGACTTCCGATATCCGACATCTGATATCCGATATCCGACGTCCGACATCCGACTTCCGACGTCCGACATCCGATCTCCGACTCCGACTCACCGACTCACTGACTTACTGACTTACTGACTTACTGACTTACTGACTCACCGACTCACGGATCCCGGCCGCGACAAGGTCCCCCATCCGGGAACAGGCCACAGCCGCCTCCCCCTCGCGGGCGAGGTCCCCGGGACGATAGCCCTGTTCCAGGACCGCAGCCACAGCCCCCTCCACGGACAGGGCCTCCCGCTCCAGTCCCAGGCTGTAGCGCAGCAGCATGGCCAGGGAGAGGATCGCGGCCAGGGGATTGGCCAGATCCCGTCCGGCAATGTCCGGAGCGGAGCCGTGCACCGGCTCAAACAGGCCCAGGCCCGAAGCGCTCAGGGAGGCGGAGGGCAACAGCCCGATGGATCCGGTGATGCTCGCGGCCTCGTCGGAGAGGATGTCCCCGAAGAGGTTGGAGGTCAGGATCACGTCGAACTGAGAGGGGTCGCGCACGAGCTGCATGGCGGCATTGTCCACGTACATGTGGGACAGCTCCACATCGGGGTATTCCGCGGCGACCTCCCGGACCACCTCGCGCCACAGCTCGGAAACCACGAGCACATTGGCCTTGTCCACGGAGCAGACCCGCCCTCCGCGTTTCCGGGCCGAGTCGAAGGCCACCCGCGCGATCCGGGCGATCTCCTCTTCGCTGTAGCGCATGGTATTGTACGCCGCGCGGGAGCCGTCCACTTCCTCGCGGCCCTTGGGCTCGCCGAAGTAGACGCCTCCGGTGAGCTCCCGGACCACGAGCAGGTCGATCCCGCCTTCCACGATATCCGGCCTGAGCAGGGATGCGCCCGCCAGCTCCCGGAAGATCACCGCGGGCCGCAGATTGGCGAAGAGCCCCAGCTCCTTGCGGATATCCAGCAGCCCCTTTTCCGGACGCTTCTCCCAGGGCTCCCCGTCCCAGCTGGGACCGCCCACCGCTCCCATGAGCACCGCGTCGCTACCGCGGCAGACTTGAAGGGTCCGCTCCGGCAGGGGACCGCCGGTTTCATCGATTGCCGCCCCGCCGATGAGGCCGTGCTCAAGATCGAAGCTGTGCCCGAAACGATCCTGTAGGGCCCCCAACGCCTTTTCCGCTTGCTCGGTCACTTCCCTGCCGATCCCGTCTCCCGGCAGAACACAGATCCGGCTCTGCATATCGCTCCCCTTGTTCGAGTTCCCAAGCGCCGCCGCGGCCTCAGGCCGCGGACTCCAGTCGCTTGCGCACATACGGGACCAACCCCCCGGACTCCAGGATCCGCCGCATGAAGTCCGGCAGCGGCCGGACCCGGATCTCCTGCTCCGTGGTCAGGTTCCGGATGATCCCCTCTTCCGCGTCCGCCTGGATCCGGTCCCCGTCGCGGAGGATGTCCGCCCGGTCGCCCACCTCCATGAGCACGAGCCCCATGTTGAACCCGTTGCGGTAGAAGATGCGGGCGAAGCTGCGGGCGATGACCAGGGGGATCCCCGCTCCGAGCAGGGCCAGCGGGGCGTGCTCCCGCGAGGAGCCGCAGCCGAAGTTGGCCCCGGCCACAAGGATGTCCCCGGAGGTCACCCTGCTGATCCAGTCCGGGGACATCCCGGCCATGCAGTACTGCCCCAGCTCATTGGGGTCGGTGCTCACCAGATAGCGCGCCGGAATGATGGCGTCGGTGTCGATGTGGTCCCCGACGCGGTGCGCCTTGCCCGTGTAATGCATAATCCTTTCCTTTGCTTTGCTTTGCTTGGCCCGTCTGTCCGGATCAAATCCGGCCCGGATGGCTGATGCGCCCGGCAACGGCGCTTGCCGCGGCCACCGCCGGGCCGCTGAGGTAGACCTCGCTCTCCAGGCTGCCCATGCGGCCCTTGAAGTTGCGGTTCGTCGTGGCCAGGCAGCGCTCCCCCCCGGCCAGGATCCCCATGTGGCCGCCCAGGCACGGACCGCAGGTGGGCGGGCCGATCACCGCGCCGGCCCGGCTGAATATCTCCAGCAGCCCCTCCTCCAGAGCCATGTGGTAGATCCGGGGCGTCGCGGGCAGGATAATCAGGCGCAGCCCCGGGGCGACTGTGTGATCCTTCAGGATCTCCGCGGCCTGGCGCAGGTCGCTGATGCGGCCGTTGGTGCAGGACCCGATGACCACCTGGTCCAGTTTGACGTCCTCCACCTCCCGCACGGGACGGACGTTGTCCGGCAGGTGGGGGCAGGCCACCTGCGGCTCGAGCCGTCCCAGATCGATGTCCAGGCTGGACTCGTACTCCGCGTCCGCATCCGCGGCCAAGGGGGTGGCGTCCGCGCGCCCCGCGTTTCTCAGATAGGCGAAGGTCACTTCGTCCGCGGGAAAGAGCCCCGCCTTGCCCCCGGCCTCGATGGCCATGTTCGCGGCGGTCATGCGCGCCTCCGCGTCCAGGGCGGCAAGCCCGGGCCCGGAGAACTCCAGGGCCTTGTACAGGGCGCCGTCCACCCCGATGCGGCCGATGAGGTTCAGGACCACGTCCTTGCCCCCGATAAAGCGCGACGGCTCCCCCGATAGGCGGACCAGGATGCTCGGGGGCACCTTGAACCAGGTCTCGCCCAGGACCATGGCCGCGGCGATGTCCGTGCTGCCCAGGCCCGTGGCGAAGGCGCCCAGACCGCCGTAGGTGCAGGTGTGGCTGTCCGCGCCGACAACCAGGTCCCAGGGCCCCACGAGCCCCTGCTCCGGGAGCAGGGCGTGCTCCACCCCGCAGACGCCGCCCTCGTAGTAATGGCTGATCCCGGTGCGGGCGGCGAAGTCGCGCACCAGCTTCACCTGTTCCGCGGAAGCGATGTCCTTGTTCGGGGTGAAGTGGTCGCAGACCAGGACCACCCGCTCCGGGTCGAAGACTCGCTTCGCCCCCATCCGCTCCATGGAGTCGATGGCCAGGGGGGCGGTGATGTCGTTGGCCAGGACCAGGTCCACCCCGCATCGGACGATCTGGCCCGGCTCGTCCACCGTTTCACCGGTGTGCGCTTGAAGAAGCTTCTGGGCTAGACTGTGTCCCATACGGTTTTCTCCTCCTTGCGGGCCAGCCGGTTCAGGGCGTTGATATAGGCCTTGGCGCTGGCCACGATGATGTCCGCGTCCGACCCCCTGCCTATGGCGGTCTGTTCCTGCTGCTCGATCTTGACCGTAACCTCGCCCTGGGCGTCGGTGCCCCCGGTGATGGAGCTCACTGTGAAGTGCAGCAGATTGGGGGACTGGCCCACGATGTTGTCGATGGCGTTGAATACGGAATCAACCGGACCGGCACCGAATTCCGCGGTCTGGCACTCATTGCCCCCCACCTCCATCTTCAGGGTGGCTGTGGGAATGGCCATGTTCCCGGACAGGGAGCTCAGGTAGAGGAGCTTGAACTTGTCCGGGATGCGGAAGATCTCCTCCAGGACCAGGGATTCCAAATCCTCCACATATACTTGTTTCTTCTTGTCCGCAAGCCTTTTCACCGCCTCGAAGACCTGGGTGTGCTGCTCATCCTCCAGCCTGTATCCCAACTGCTCCAACTGCCTCTTGCAGGCGTGCTTGCCGGAGTGCTTGCCCAGGACCATCTCCGAGGGGGGACGGCCGATGCTCTCCGGGGTCATGATCTCGTAGGTCTGCTTGTTCATGAGCATGCCGTGCTGATGGATCCCGGCCTCGTGGGAGAAGGCGTTGCCCCCGATCACCGCCTTGTACGCCGGAATGGGCTGCCCGATAACCAGGGACAGGAGCCGGCAGGTGGGATAGACCTGCTCCGTCTGGACCCGGTTGTGCACTCCGTAGGTGTCCTCGCGGAGACGAAGGGCCATGACCACCTCCTCCAGGGCGGCGTTTCCGGCCCGCTCCCCGATGCCGTTCAGGGTCACCTCCACCTGCCTGGCCCCGGCCCGCACCGCGGACAGGGTGTTGGCCGCGGCCAGGCCCAGGTCGTTGTGACAGTGCACGCTGAGCACGGCCTGGTCCATGTTGTCCACATTCTCCCTCAAGAAGAGGACCAGCTCGTACATTTCGTGGGGCTGCACGTATCCCACCGTATCCGGGATGTTCACCGTGGTGGCCCCGTTGTCTATGGCGGTCCGCACCACCTGGACCAGAAAGTCGCGATCCGAGCGGGAGGCGTCCTCCGCGGAGAACTGCACGTTCTCCGTATAATTGCTGGCTCGCCGAACCGCCCTGGCCGTGGTCTCCAGAACCTCGTCCCGGCTCATCTCCAGCTTGTACTGCATATGGATGTCCGAGGTGGCCAGGAAGGTATGGATGCGCGGCTTTCTGGCCTCGGCTATAGCCTCCCAGCCCCTGTCGATATCCTTTTCCGAGGCCCGGCACAGGGCCGCTACCTGGGAGCTCTCCACCGACCGGGCGATCTCCTGCACCGAATCGAAGTCCCCCTGGCTGGAGGCGGGGAATCCGGCCTCGATCACGTCCACCCCCAGGGTGTCCAGCTGACGGGCCAGCCGCTTTTTTTCCTGCTTGTTCATGGTGGCCCCGGGGGATTGCTCCCCGTCGCGCAGCGTGGTGTCCAGAACAAAGACGCGTTCAGTCATATCCATTCTCCTTGAAATGCATGGTGGAATCGGCTCATATCCCGGCACAACGGCGCTCGACAGAGGAGTCCGTCCGGGCCGGAGGGCTCGGGAAACGAAATGCACAGGGCGGTATGTGGGTGGTGATCTCTTTACGAGGGCTTACGGCGGGAAAGCCCCCGTAGGAGGAGCGCCCCGCGCCCGCTGCGATGGAGATACAGGGAGATCGGACCGGACAGGAGATAGGCCAGAAAGAGCAGAAAAGGCACCAACTGGGGCTCGGCGAGAACAAGAACGCAGACGAGCACGACGCCCACAGTGGAGCTGAAGGGATGGAGCTTGACGAACTCCAGATCCTTGAAGGAGGCGTAGTTCACATTGCTCACCATGAGCAGGGCGAGCAGAGAAATGAAGATCAGGGAGAAGGGGCCCAGGAAGGTTTCGGTGACCGCCACCGGCAGGGTGGCGGAAAAAAGGACCAGGGTGGCCAGCATGCAGGCCGCTGCCGGTGTGGGCAGACCCACGAAGCTCTTCCTGTTCTGCTGGGTGCCCCGCAGGGTGTGCACGTTGAACCGGGCCAGACGGAGCGCGCCGCAGGCAAGGAAGAGAAAGGAGCAGGCGATCCCCACGCGTCCGAAGCTCTGGGTTTGCCACAGGTAAATCAAAAGCGCAGGGCTCACCCCGAAGGCCACCAGGTCGGCCAAGGAATCCATCTGGATCCCGAATTCCGAGCCCGCCTTGGTCATCCGGGCCACCTTGCCGTCCAATCCGTCCAGGAGGGTGCTCACCAGGATGGCCACCGCGGCGATTCCGAAGCGGGAATCCACGGCCCAGAGCATGCCCAGAAACGCGGCGAGCAGGCTCCCGGTGGTGAACAGATTGGGCAGTATGTACAAGCCCTTGTGCCGCACAGTGCTCATGAACGCTCCGTTTCTCCGACTCCCTCTTCCGAGTGCCTGGCCACGACGGTCTGTCCGGCCACGACCTTTTGCCGGCGGGAGACCACTATTTCATAACTTCGCGGCAGGTAGAGGTCAACCCTGGAGCTGAACTGGATCATGCCCAACCGCTGCCCGCGCTGCAGGCTGCCCCCTGTTTCCACCCAGGAGAGGATGCGGCGGGCCACCCATCCGGCAATCTGCACCACGGTCCAATTGCTTCCCAGGGCATCCGTCAGGCAAATCACATTGTGCTCGTTGTCCCTGCTGGCCTTGTCCCGGGATGCCGCGTGGAACCGCCCCGGGCTGTAGCGCTGCGCAGCGACCTCGGCGCCGACAGGAGCCCGGTTCACGTGCACGTTGAACACGTGCATGAAGATGGCCACCCGGTCCTTCTCCTGACCATCCGCCGGATCGATGGCCCGGTCCACCCGCACCACGCGGCCGTCCGCCGGAGCAACGGCCGCGCCGGGCTCATCCGGAACCACCCGGTCCGGATCGCGGAAGAACTGCAGACAGAAGAGCATGGCCAGAAGCAGGATGCACGCCGCCAACGCCCAGCCCAGCACGGCAAAAACCAGCGCCAGCCAAGCAGTGCCCCCTATCAGGGGCAAACCTTCCGGACGAAGGGGAATATGTCGTGGAGTGGAATTCATGGGCATCCTTTTTGCGTTCCGCGTTC
>JAIPDU010000101.1 GCA_021737525.1 Desulfohalobiaceae bacterium
CGCGGCCCGTTTGGGGAAATCCGGCTCCTTGCCGAAGAGGAGCCCGTTGCTTGCCCCCTGGAGGTCGAGCACTCCCTTGTCCTTGGCCATCTTGACCGCTTCCAGGAACCGGGGATGCACCGTGGGCTCCCCTCCGGCGTATTGCACGCTCAAGGGGGGATAGGGCTCAATGCCCATGACCCGGTCCAGGATGTCCCCGAGCTGGTCCAGGCTCATCTCGAAGAGGCGACCGCTGGCATTGGCGTTGGCGAAGCAGATGGGGCAGTTCAGGTTGCAGCGGTTGGTCAGATCGATATTGACCAGGCACGGGCTGGATTTGTGCTGGTTGCAGATGCCGCAGTCGTGCGGGCAGTTGGCCTGGGATTGGCTATGGGGATTGTGCATGGGACTGCCCAATTCGAAGTGCCGTCTGCGACGCTGCAAGAAGAATTCCTTGTCGCTGCTGATCAGCTCGTTGAAGGAACCGTGCTCGTCGCAGGCCTTGTGCATCCAGACCTGTCCCTGCCGGTCATAAAGCTGTGCGTCCACGATCTTGCTGCATTCAGGGCATACGCTCCGCGTGGGGATCGGGAGCTCGCTTGCCTCCTCTGCCTTTTGCTCGCCCGTCTTGGGGCTTCTCTCAAATAGCATAACCCTCCTCCTCTATTGCGCTTGCCTTGTTGATCCTGTCCTGATGCAGCGTCCGCATGAGCCAGTCTCCATCCGGAAACCGGCTGTGGGCTTCCTCCCTGAGCTCGGTTGCGGTGTCCCGAGTGAGGACGAGTTCCTCGCCCCTCCGGGAACCGGCTAGGCCGAACGGGGTCTTCTCTGCTCCAGGTAGCTCCGGAGCATGCGCAAGTCGTTGCGGACTTCCGGCAGTTGTTGCAGATATCTGTCCAGCATGCTCCAGAGTTTCTGCTGCAAGGCGGACTCGCTTCTGACGATCCGGTAGTACATCCAGGATCCCTTGCGTTTGGACTGGATCCAACGGGCGTTCTTCAAATAGGACAAGTGCCTGGAAACAGTGGATTGGGGCATGTTCAGGGCGGCCATCAGGTCGCAGACACGAAGCTCGCCCTCTGTAAGAAGGGCCAGAATGCGTAGCCTGGTGCGCTCGGAAAGCGCTTTGAGCAGGGTCTCCATGTTCTCGATATCCATAGAATGCCTCGCTTACATTTGGTTTTTTTGGGAGAAGGCATCTTTCAGGCATTACTGAATTCGCCTTCAGCTGTTCGATATCATCCGTTGATGCGCCCGGGGAGAGAGGACTTCCACGCGATCGCTGAAATGATGATCTTTTACTATTAATATATCCGGCTAAGCGGATTGTGTCAACAGGGGGCAAAAAAATTTGTTTGGGCCGGGCGCAAGCAACGCGGGCTGGCCTCGTCGCCTCTGGAGTGACGGGTGTATGAAGGGGGCTTCCCGGCTGGTCTAGGATTCCGGGGGGTAGGCTTCCGGATCCAGATGGGACAGGGCCTCCCCCACGGTGAAGAGGGAGCCGCAGACCAGGACGAGATCCTCGGTCCCGGCAACGGCCTTGGCGCGTTCCAGGGCCCGGGGCAGGGAGGGGACGATCTCGTGCTGGGGAAGGGGGGCGGGAGAACGCAAGCAAAGGGTGGAGGGTTCCATGGCCCTGGGGTACTCCGGCCGGGTGAAGAGGAGATGATCGGCCAGGGGCAGTATCGCGCCCAGCATGGCCGGGGCGTCCTTGTCCTCCATGATTCCGGTCACCACGATGAGCCGGGAGTAATCGAATTCCTCCGGGATGCTCCGGGCCAGCTCCTCCATGGCCGCGGGATTGTGCGCTCCGTCGACCACGACGCGGGGCGAATCGCAGACCTGGTGCAGCCGTCCGGGCCAGCTGGCCCGGGCAAAGCCCTGCGACATGCCTTCGCCGGACAGGGACCAGCCCTGCCCCTGCAGGATGTCCAGGGCCGCCAGGGCCAGCGCGGCATTATGCCTCTGGTGCCGTCCGCGCAGGCCGACCCGCACGTTTTCCAGGGCCAGATGCCTTCCCCGGAAGGACAGGCCCCTCCCCTGGTCCCGGTGGTGGAAATCCCGGTCCAGACGGTATATTGGAGCGTTGCCCCGGCGGCAGGTCCGCAGGAGCAGGTCGAGCACGTCAGGGTCTGTGACAGCGGTGAGCAGGGGCACCTGTTCCTTGATGATTCCGGCTTTTTCCCCGGCCACCTCGAGCAGGGTGTCCCCCAGGAATTCCCTGTGCTCCAGGCTGATGTTGGTGATAATGGAAACAAGGGGAGTGATGAGGTTCGTGGCGTCCAGACGTCCCCCCATGCCCACCTCGATGATGTCGATGTCCGTGTCCTGCTTTTGAAAGCAGGCCAGGGCCATGGCGGTGACCGCTTCGAAGAAGGTGGGCGGCTCGCGCTCGTCCATGGCCTCCCGGAGCTCTTCGTACAGCCGGACGGTTTCCCCGGGGGGAATGGGCTGGCCGCTGATGCGGAACCGCTCGTTGAAGTGAACCAGGTGGGGGGAAGTGAACAGCCCGGTGCGATAGCCGCAGGATCGGAGGGCGCTTTCCAGGAGACAGGCCACGGAGCCCTTCCCGTTGCTGCCGCCCACGTGGATAAAGCTCCGGCCCAGATGGGGATCTCCCAGCCCGGAGAGCAGGTTGGCGGTCTGGGACAGGCCGAATTTGATCCCGTATTTCTGCAGGCTGTAGAGGTCCTGCAACACGCTTGCGTAGGTCCGGTTCGCGGGGCTCATGGTCACCATCGGCTGTTGCTGCGTTGTCCTGCCGGTTCTGGATAGCAGGGAGGATTTCTCGTCTTGGCACAGATAGGATCTTTTTGTACGATCTCATTTCCCCCGAGTCAATCCGCCACGCAAGCGGACTCCGAGGGCGTCCACCGAATCCGTGGCAGCCGCGTTGCGCGGCAAGGAGAAGGGCAGTGCTCTATCAAAGCGGCGAGGTCGCCATCGAGCTGGACAAGCAGGGTGAGCTGAGCCGGCGCAAAGTGAGCTATCCCATGCTGGTGGGGACCTATCACAGGCTGACCCTGCCGGGCTTTGTCCTGTTCTACGACCAAAACGGGGACATCAAGTACATCCGGGGGAGGGGCAGGGACTGGCCCCATCCCTCGGAATGGCTCAAACGGACCCGGGGCAACACCTGGGTCTACTATTTTTCCGGTCGCTACACCGAGGACCTTTTCGACTGGCTGGGGGAATACTATCTGCCCTGTTTCCAGTACGCCAGCAACTCCCTGTGGCGGGTGGACCCCTTTGCCGAGGAGGCGGTTCAAAAGGCCCTGGCTGTCTGGAAGGAAGCCCCCTTCCTGGCGGAGGGTCAGCTGGAACCGGGAGCGCCGTCCCGGATAACCCGTTTCCTGCACCGGCTGCGGGAGAGAGGGGAGGCGGCTCAGGAGGAAACGACCCGGGAGCTGTGGCGCGTGCTGGGGGATCGCATCCGGGTTCTGCCGCCGGATACCCGTCATGTGGACTACGAGGTCCTTCCCTTGATCATAGCGGACGGATGCCTCTACAATTGTTCCTTTTGCCGGGTCAAATCCGGTCGCTCTTTCCATAGCCGCACCAGGGCGGAGGTGAGGGAGCAGCTCCGCGGGGTGCTGGGCCTTCTGGACCAGGACCTGGTCAATCATAACGCCGCCTTCCTGGGGCTGGACGATGCCCTCAACGCCGGAGAGGAGTCCCTGATCGACGCTGCGACGATGTGTCTCCACGCTTTACGGGATTCGCCGCTGCGGGAGCGCTATCTCTTCCTCTTCGGCAGCGTGCATTCCCTGCTCGGCGCTCCCGAGGGGCTGTGGCGCAGCCTGGCCCGGCTTCCCTGCCGGACCTATGTCAATATAGGGCTGGAATCCGCGGACCAGGCCACACTGGATCAACTGGGCAAGCCGGTGCGGGCGGGGGAAGTGGGAGAGGCCTTCCGCCGCATGCTCGATATCAACGAGCGCTACGACCGTGTGGAAGTGAGCGCCAATTTCGTGGTCGACCCGGATCTGCCCCGGGCCCACTGGAGGGAATTGGAAGGGCTCCTGGGGGATGGCCCGGGAAGGACCCGGAGCAAGGGAACGGTGTATCTCTCTCCCCTGCACGGGGGAAGAAAACGGGAGCACATACACTTGCTCCATTCCCTCAAGATGAGGAGCCGGCTACCGCTCTACCTCTATCTCATCCAGCAGCTATAGGGGGGCAAGCAGGTCCCGCAGCAGGGCCGGGTCCTGGTATTCCCCCGGAGTGCTTCCCTTGAGCAGGGAGGCGAGCTCGGCTTCCGAAGCCGGGGGACGGGGGCAGGGTATTTCGTTGGCAATGCTCCCCACTGCCGCGGGATCATGGGCGTCGCTGTTGAAGAGCCCCTGCAGGCCGAAGCGGTCGCGGGTCCGCCTGTAGCTCGCCCCTGCTTCCGGCGCGTAGCGGCCTTTCCTGACCTGGAACTGTCCCCTGAGGATGTTGACGGAATTCATCTCCAGGCCGTGGATAAAGGGGATGAGATCCTCCAGGCCATAGGGAGGGACGGTGCTCCAGCGGAACAGGTGGGCGATAAAGACATAGCTCCTCTCCCAGTCGAGCCGCTCCGAGGTGAAGAATTTTTCCGTGCTGAGGCCGAAGGGGACCTCGATGCCCCGATCCTCGCTGAGGACCACCAGGTCCACTCCGTTTTCCAGGGTTGCCTCGAACCCGTTGTACAGGGTCAAAACGGGGTGGCGGCGTCTCAGGGCGGCAAGATCCTCCGCGGGCCACTGGCGCTGATGTTCGGTGATCACCACCGCGTCCAGGCCCCGTTCCAGGGCCCTTTTGCAAGCGGTGTCCGGGTCCAGCCGGGAACAGGCGGAATAGCGGGAGGTGTGCAGGTGACAGTCGATGCGCATGATTTGAGCTGCTCGGGAAAATAGGATATCAACGTTTTTTGGCCATGGGCGTGCCATATGGCTCACGTCGGAGGCCGGTCCGCGAGCGACAGGGACTCATCATTTATCACACATCACCGCTACAAAGCACAAGTCAGGAGTTACCAGTCACCAAGAAGGAGGCAATGGTGAAAATAGGACGCAACGATCCCTGCCCCTGCGGCAGCGGCAAGAAATACAAGAAGTGCTGCATGAAGGCTCAGCAGGAGAGCCAGGAAAATCTCAAGGATCTCTACTACAAGCGCTACAAGATCCGGCTCAAGGAAGAAAAGGATCTGGAGGAGATACGGCGGGCCGGGGACCTGGTGGTCCGGACCCTGGATATGGTGGCCGACCTCGTGCGGCCCGGAGTGAGCACGGATTCCATCAACCAGCGGGTGCACGAGTTCACCGTGGACCATGGCGCCGTTCCGGCTCCGCTGAACTACAGCGGATTCCCCAAGAGCGTGTGCATCTCGGTGAACGAGGTGATCTGCCACGGGATACCCGGAGAATACGAGCTCCGGGAGGGGGATATCGTCAATGTGGACGTCACCTCCAGGCTGAACGGATACTACGCGGACGCGAGCAAGACCTTCAAGGTGGGCCAGGTGAGCGATGAGGCAGCCGGGCTCGTGGACGTGGCCCATCACTGCCTGGAGCGGGGCTTGGGGCAGGTCGCCCCGGGCAACACCGTGGGGGATATCGGATGGGCCATTCAGGGCTATGCCGAAAAACGGGGCTGTTCCGTGGTCCGGGAAATGGTGGGGCACGGCGTGGGTTTCGAGTTCCACGAGCCGCCCCAGGTCCCGCACTTCGGGGAGAAGGGCAACGGGATCATCCTGGTTCCGGGCATGGTCTTCACCGTGGAGCCCATGATCAACCTGGGGGGAAGGGAGCTCAAGGTGCTGGAGGACAAATGGACCGCGGTGACCAAGGACGGCTCTCTGTCCGCCCAGTTCGAGAAGACCGTGGCCGTGACCACGCAGGGATGCGATGTGCTCACTCCGTGGCGGTAGGGCAGAGCCCTGCCCCGGGTGTTGCCGGGCCCGCCCTGATTGACAACGCGGTTCGGGTCCGGATATTCTTTGACAATGGCTAAAACCCTTTCCAGAAACGGTCCCGGAAGGGAGCGGGACATTGAGCATCCGGAAGGGATCCGGCCGGGCGAGGAACTCTCCTTCTCCAGCGAGCTGCGGGAGGCGACCCGGACCGAGTTCCGTCACTGCCTGCAGTGCCTTTCCTGCTCCGGGGGCTGTCCCTTTGTCCAGGCCATGGACCTGGGCCCCAGCAGGGTGATGCGTTTCCTGCAGCTCGGGCTGGAGGACCTGGCCCTTGAAAACAGCACCATCTGGATCTGCGTGGGGTGCCACACCTGTGACGGCA
>JAIPDU010000102.1 GCA_021737525.1 Desulfohalobiaceae bacterium
CCAAAAGCCCCCCCGCCTTGGAATTGTGTCCGTGGAGGGACTATTTGAGCAGGTCTCCGATGTCGGTGATTCCTCCTCCCTGTCCTCTGCCGCCGGCCATATTCTGCAGGTTCTCCAGGTCGCCGGAGGAGGAAATGGAGATGTTGCTGCTGGCTTCCCAGTACTTGTTGGTGAGATCCTCGGGAACGTTCTTGTACCAGTAGAGCACGTGCTCAGCCGAAATCTCTCCGTGGATCTCGGAATCGAAGGGGTAACCAAAGGGGAGCAGGGCCATCTGAACCCCGCCCTGCTGGGTGGGGATTGTTTGTAAGGTGGCGGGATCCTTGATCTTGTTTTCCTGGGCATCCCATTTGCCCAGAACCATATCACCGCTGACCAGCTTTGCGAGCTTTACTTCTTGCGCCATAACAACTACTCCTTTAACGCGTGATTTGAACAATAAAAGTATGTATTGCCTCCGCGGGTGTCAAGAGTCGGGAGCGATTTGTTTTCCTGGCTGATTGTGCTATTTTTTTTCCGTAAGCTAGAGATGACTCAGCAGCACTCCATCGGAGAGGGATAAGACAACAAGGCACTAGAGGCCATGAACATTCTGGACGGCGTCTTCGTCATTATCATTATTTTAACCCTTTTCCGGGGCCTCCTCAGGGGCATGGTCAAGGAGCTCGCCTTTATCGCGGGTCTCGTGCTCGCCTTTCTGGGCGCCTCCAAGGGCTATCCCCTGCTGAACGCCAAGTTGCAGCATATAATTCCCATTCCGGAGATCGCAGCGACTGTATCCTACATTATCGTGTTTCTGGCCATCTTTGCCCTGGTCCTGTTCCTGGGTATCGCAGTTCGACACATGCTGCAGGGCCTCATGCTGGGATGGCTTGACCGGCTGGGGGGCTGTTTGCTGGGGGTGTTCAAGGGAGCCCTGTTCTGCGGGATCATTATCCTGCTTTTGATGACCGTTTTCAGCCGGGACGCGAACGTGCTGCGCACCTCGACATTGGCGCCCCATGTGTTCCGCATCAGCGGGGAGATGGCCTCTTACATCCCCGAGCATTACCAGGAAAGATTCCAGGACGTAGCCCGGGAACTGCAGAAGGCCTGGCAGGACAGCGACCTGTCTCGTTGGCTGGAATCCGAGGACGAAGGAGAATCCTGATTGTCGCGTCTCGACCCCGAACCCATACTCAACGTGTTGCAGCGCTTGCTCGGGCCGGAGGGCTGTCCCTGGGACAGGGAACAGACACCCCATTCCCTTTGCGAATATCTCGTGGAGGAGGTCTTCGAATTGGTGGAGGCCGTCCGCAGCGGAAACGAGGGTGAAATAACCGATGAGCTGGGCGATGTGTCCTTTTTGCTTTTTTTTCTGACAGAGCTTTTGTCCCGGGAATACGGGATCGGTCTGCAACAGGCCTGGGAGACGAGCGCGGCCAAGATGCGCCGCCGGCATCCCCATGTCTTTGACAATCACCACGTGGCAACCAGGGATGAGCTCCTCAAGACCTGGGAGCGGATCAAGTCCGAGGAAAGGGAATCCCGCTCCAGCACGCGCAAGCACGCCGAGAAGATGGCCTCGCTCCCCGGGTCCCTCCCGCCGCTGCCCAAGGCCTATCGCATCCACGCCAAAGCGGCACAGAGCGGCTTCACCTGGGGAACCGGCCGGGAGCAGGCCGAGGCCCTGCACCAGGAATGGGGGGAATGGGAGGAAGTGCGCAAATCATCGGATCATTCCCGGAAGGAGGAGGAGTTCGGGGATCTGCTCTTCAGTCTGGTGGAACAGGGACGCCGCGAAGGGATCAAGGCCAATGCCGCCCTGCACCGGGCGAATCAGAAATTCCTGCGCCGCTTCGAAGCGGCCTTGGCCCTTGCCCAGGAAAGGGGGCTGGACTGGGAGGGCTTGTCCATGACGGAAAAGGACCGCCTCTGGGAGGAGGTCAAAGCGCAGGAAAGACAGCAGGGGACATGCTCCGGGGAACGCGGCTCCGGCACTGTGTCTGGCTGACCGGCAACAGGAGCTTGCCGCAATGCAGCGGGAAGGGGATTTCTCCATCCAGGTGGACCAGGCGGTTCTGCGCTGTCGCCGGATTGTTCCGGAAGGTAACCCATCCGGCGGGCAAGGCCCGTGTCTGGTCTTTCTGCACGAGGCCCTGGGTTGCGTGGAGATGTGGAAGTCCTATCCGGAAAGGCTGTGCCGGCTTACAGGCCTTCCCGGGGTGCTCTACGACCGGCGGGGGCACGGGGGCTCGGATCCCCTGCAGGGCCCAAGGCGGCTGGATTACCTGAGCCGCGAGGCCGGGGAGGTGCTCCCGGATCTCCTGCGTAAGCTGGAAATCGACAGGCCGGTTTTGGTGGGCCACAGCGACGGGGGCACCATTGCCCTGCTCTTTGCGGCGGCGTATCCGGACTGGCCCTGTTGCGCGGTCACAGAGGCGGCTCACGTCTTTGTGGAGCAGGTTACCCGGCAGGGGATCCGGGACGTGCTCTCCAGCTATCTCCATACGGACCTGGAGCGCAAGCTGGCCAAATACCACGGGTCCAAGAGCGGCGACTTGTTCCGGGCCTGGTCCGGGGTCTGGCTCTCCGACGCCTTCGCTTCCTGGAATATGCTCCGGGAGCTATCCTCCATCAGTTGTCCCTTGCTCGTGATCCAGGGCGAAGACGACGAATACGGCACGCGGGAGCAGGTGGACCGGATTGTGGGCCTTAGCTCCGGCCCGGCCACCCCGTTGCTCTTGCCCGGATGCGGGCACATCCCCCACCTCGAGGCACAGGACCGCGTCCTGGAGGCCGCTGGCGATTTTATCCGTGCCTGTTCCCGGACGTGACCGGATTGGCCGGACAGGCCCCGGGTGTTGCTCTTCCCCGCAATCAGAGAAAGGGATGGAGCCTTCGCTTGGGCGTCCCTCCCCCATCAGCCCGCATCCCTTCGGCGCATGGATGCCAGATCGCCCGGCATTGTCCTGCTTGCCGCGCCCGGAGATCAGCTCCGGTCCTCCCGGCCCGCCATCCACTGCCGGAGCATCTCCCCCAGAATCATCCCCCCGGCCTGGGCCACGTTCAGGGAGTCGAATCCTCCGGGCATGGGAATATACACTCCGGTATCGCAAGCAGTCGCCACTTTGGACCGGACCCCTTTCTCCTCGTTCCCCAGAACCAGAACCGCGGGCCAGCGCACGGCCACGGAATACAGATTGCGGCAGCCCTCATCCGTTCCCGCGTAGTAGGTGTGTATGTTTTCCGTGCTGCTTTCCCGTATGAATCGCGCCAGATTGACCACCCGCCCCACGGGCAGCTTTTCCAGAGCGCCGCTAGAGGACTTGATCGCCCTGGAGCCCAGGCTGGCCGATCGATCCTTGGTCAGGACCATGCCCGCCAGTCCCAGGGCGCAGGCGGTTCTGGCCAGGCTCCCCACATTGCCCTGGTCCTGGACGTGGTCCAGGCCGAGCAAAAGGGGGATCTCTGCCTGAGACAGCAGGCTCCTCATCTCCGGGCCATCCCGGAAACCGGGGGGGAAAACCTTGGCAGCAACGCCCTGGTGCTTGAGCTGGGTCGTGGCGTCGATTTTGGCCCGGGGCACTGTCTGGAATTTGACACCCATCTTGCGGCACATGCTCACAATGTCCGCAACCGCCTTGCCCTTGTCCTTCTGGACGTAGACCACTTCCACGGTTTCCGCCGCGTGTTGCACCGCTTCCAGAACAGCGCGCCTACCGGCAACGACATTCGATTCCATGCTCTTCACTCCCTATGCGCTTCTGCCTGCGCGGACACAGGCACAAGGAAGAACGGAAATATTTCGGGACTCATTCCGGCCCTGTTCGAGCACAGCCGGTTTCCGCCGGGTTTTGCAGAAGGAACCTGTTCGGAAAAGGTTGCAAGAAAGCCTTGGAGCAATTATCTTTGTATGTGGCCATGTCCTTGCGAGGAGGCTTTTTGTTTTGGCAGCAGAATTGCATGAAGAGCCGCATGGACCTTCCTGGCTATCGGGCTGTGGAGCGAAAACGAGGAAAAGGGGGAGTCGCAGTGAAAAAGGCCTTGAATCCAATTATCCCGACTGTGCAATTACCGCCCGGCGGCTGGGCGCTCCCTCTGTGTTGCCTTCTGCTTGTCCTGTTCGCTGGCGGAACCATCTCCTGCAGTCAGGTTGACCTCCCCCTTTCCAGCGGACAATCAGCCAACCGGACCGCTGCAGCGGAAAAAAATGCTTCCATCGATGCCGCTGCTGTTGAAGACAACGCCACGGCCCAGCTCCCTCTTCTGATCGATCCCCTCTCCACGAGGATGGATTTCGGGATCGCCCACCTGGAAAAGGACATCACCAGCGAGTTCACCCAGCCCTTGGAGGAAGAGGTCTGGCCGGGAGAGGAGCTCCTTCTGTCCCTTCCCTCGGAGGAGCCCTCGGGAAAGGAGAAGCCAAAAGAGCCCGAGCCGGCGACTCTCGTGGAAAAGCTCGATTTCGAGATCGAGATCCAGAACACCTCCATCATGCGGGACTATGTGGACTACTATACCCGCAGGCACCGCAAGACTTTCCGCAGATGGCTCCAGCGTTCCGAGCTCTATCTGCCCTATGTCCGAGAAGTTTTTCGCGAGCAGGGCCTTCCCCAGGATCTCATCTTTCTGCCCTTCGCCGAGAGCGGATTCAATCCCTGGGCCTACTCCAGTGCCGGAGCAGCGGGGATGTGGCAGTTCATACCCTCCTCGGCCCGTCACTACGGCCTCACGGTCAATTGGTGGGTGGACGAGCGACGGGATCCCTATAGCTCCACCCGGGCGGCGGCCCGCTATCTGAAAAAGCTCCACAGCCAGTTCGGCAGCTGGTACTTGGCTCTCGCTGCCTACAATGCGGGAGAAGGTACCGTGGACAGGGCCTTGCGCCGCACCGGATTCGACGGATACTATGAGCTCTGCCGGGATAGCCGCTATCTCCGGCGGGAGACCCGCTACTATGTGCCCAAGTTTTTGGCTATATTAAAGATCGTCAAGAACCTGGAAGACTATGGCTTCCAGGAGCTGAGCCTCGATTCGCAGCCGGAGCTGGCCCGGGTGGAGATCCCTTCGGGCACGGATCTGGGCCGCTTCTGCAGCAGCATCGATATGAGCTGGGACGCCTTCCGCAAGCTCAACCCCTCCCTTCGCAGACAGGTGAGTCCGCCCAGCGGACCGACGACCGTGCATCTTCCCCGGTCCAAGAAGACCCTGGCTCAAAATTTTCTGAACAACTCCGAGTCCGACCCCTATTCGGGGTACGCGCGCTATCGCATCCAGCGCGGGGATTCCTGGTGGAGGCTGGCCAAGCGTTTCAACGTCCCCATTCGCATTCTCAAGGACATCAACGATCAATCCTCCAATCTCCTCCGGCCCGGAGAATGGGTCGTGGTCCCCACCGGCGCTCCGGACCGGAAAAAGGAATTCGCACGGTCCGGGGATGGATCAGGGACCTACACCGTGCAAAAGGGGGACACCCTGTGGGAGATTGCCCGCAGCTTCGGCCTGAATGTGGCTACGCTCCGTCGGGCGAACAACTTGGCCCGGGGTGGACGCCTTCTTCGACCAGGACAACGCTTGAACATCCCACAGACCTCTGCATCCGAGAAAAGGGCGCGAGCCAGGGATAGGGCGAACTACACCGTGAAAAAAGGGGATAGTCTCTGGGAGATCGCGCGCAAGTACGACGTGGGCATCCAGACCCTGCGTCAGGCCAACGCCCTGGACAAGGGCGAGACCCTGCAGGTGGGAACCAGGCTCTTCATCCCCGGAGTATCGGACAAAGCCCAGAAGGCGGCCGTGTCCGGAGACGCGGTCGTGTACACCGTCCGCCGGGGGGACAACCTGTGGTCCATTGCCCGCAGGTTCGGGGTGAGCACCAACCAGATCCTGTCCTGGAACAGTATAGGGGAGGACGCCACCATTCACCCCGGAGACCGCCTCCGGATCAGGCTCCAGGATTAGCTTTTTCCGGGCTGTGGCAGAGCAGCGAGTCGTTTTTTTGCATGAAATTTGGTCTTACATCACTGGTGTCCCAACAAACTTAATCAATAATTAAATAAATTACTATAATCCCTGTATAAATCGTTGAATTTTAAGTGTATCGACTTGAAAGCCGGCCAACACGTAAAGCATCATGCCTCCAAAAATCATTTGGAGGC